>JALTXS010000175.1 GCA_027048265.1 Desulfurococcales archaeon | reverse complement strand
AGCGAGGTGGTCCTCCAAGGGTCCCCTGTCCCTGGGGCGGCCTAGGGCCTCCCAGGTTCTTACATAGAGCTTGTGGGGCACCCCGTGGTCCATTACCACCGTGTCGAACCTCCCCGGGGCGAGAAGTGGCGTTGTCCGTAGGGGGTCCTCCCCGTCCCTGTAGAAGACAGTTGGCAGGCCTAGTCCCTCGAGGCGGGGCTTCTCGAGAAGGGGTGCTATGAGGACGTGTTCTTCCCTAGTGTAAGCCAGTAGTATGGGTCTCTCATAGGTGGGGGGAATGGGTGTCTGGGTTAGGTAGGTTAGGCTGGGCCGGGTTAGCGCAATCGCTAGTCCCGCTCCAGTGGCCTCCAGTATCCTATTAAGCACCCCTATCTTGCTCCCCATGGGCCTCGCCCTAATCGTTCGGGGGTATTACTTGGTCTTCACACCATGTGTGGGTCTATGTGGTCTTCCCCTTAAAACTCCATCTAGGCAATGTGAGGCTATCGGGGACCCCCGCTATGGAATCTGATATGGACGAGAAGGCTGGCCTTGAAGAGCCTCTTACAACTCTCACCGCCCTTAGCACCGGGGTCGGGAGCGAGGCAGGGGCTGGGGCCCTTCCTCTCCCCACCCAGTTGCGTGGCATGAGGGAGGTCACCTACTGGGACTACCTTGAGTACCGGAAGCTTCACCACAGCGTCGTTGTTGAGGATGTTGAGCTTCCCCTGGACATCCCCCCGCCTCGGGTCCTGGAGCCCCCCGGGTTCACTCCTGAGACCACAACGGTTTGGAGCTTCCCCCAGAGGGGGACGTGGGCCACCCATGGGCATAGTAACAGGTACCGGGGGAACTGGGCTCCCCAGATTCCCCGCAACCTTATACTCCTCTACACGAAGCCCGGGGACACGGTGCTGGACCCCTTCATGGGGAGCGGGACCACGCTCGTGGAGTGCAGGCTGCTCAACAGGAACTGCCTAGGCGTGGACATCAACCCTCAGGCGGTGATGCTGGCTTGGAGTCGCCTGGACTTCCCCTTGGGCGGGAGTCCCCCCTACGTGGGGGTGAGGCTCTTCGAGGGAGATGCGCGCAACCTTGACCTTCTGGAGGACGAGACCGTGGACCTGGTGGCTACGCACCCTCCCTACGCTGGCATGATACGATACTCCCGACACTCCCGGGTGGAGGGGGACCTGAGCTGGCTGGGTATCGAGGAGTTCGTAGAGGCCATGGCGAGGGTGGCCCAAGAGCTCCACCGTGTCCTCAAGCCAGGGGGCCACGTTGCGATAATGGTGGGGGACGCGCGGAGGCAGAAGCACCTCATACCCCTGGGGTTTAGGGTCATGCAGGTCTTCTTGGACGCCGGCTTCGTGCTCCGGGAGCACATTATAAAGGTGCAGCACAACATGAAGAGCAACGCCCGGTGGGTGGGGAGGAACAAGGGGTTCCTCCTGATAAAGCATGAGCACATATTCGTGTTCAGGAAGCTCGCCTCCAGAGAGCGCACGGGGCCCCGATACAGCCGGAAGTGGTGGTGATGCCATAGGAGGTCTCAGGGCAGTAATACTATCCCGGGGATGGAGCAGAAGGTACCCTGGGGACAAGGCCCTCCACCCCCACCCCCATAGCGGAGTCCCCCTGGTGACACGCCTCCACCAGACCCTCATCAGCATGGGGATATGGCGAGTCACAATTGTTTCCCCCGAGCCCCACAAATGCCTTGAATACCGGAGGCTAACCGGGGCCGAATGCATACAAGACCCTCCTGGAACACTGGGTGAGGGCCCCGGGGTCCTTATCCCAAAGCTTATAAGAGAGCTTGGAACTCCCCTCCTCACCCTCCCCACTGACCTCCCCCTAATAACTCCAGAGGACCTAGAACCCCTCCTAGAGGTACCCCAGGCTGCTCGGGAGTGCGTGGCCGTGCCCCTGGCTGGCAAAAGCCTACAGGCCCTAGTCCAGCTACACACCGTGCCCCTCCATGAGACGACGCTCAGGGTCCTTCAGGAGCTTCCCCGGTCTCCCCGGGCAACCGATGCTCTTAGGTCTAGCAAGTGTATCAGAGTTGTGGTGGTGGGCTCTGGGGG
>JALTXS010000174.1 GCA_027048265.1 Desulfurococcales archaeon | reverse complement strand
TGGCGGGCGTCTTGCTAATAGCCTCACCCAGCGGGGAGAGCAGGGTGCCCGCCACTGGCCTCGCCCTGGGCCTGGCATCGGGGCTCATGTACGCCGCATATCTTCTCCTCGCGAGGCTGGCGCAGAAGCGTGGGGCCCATAGTGAGGAGGTGGGGATAGCCTCGCTCCCCCTGGCGCTGCCGGGTGTCCTCCTGGTTGCTCGGCCCCAGTGTGGACTGGGAGTGGAGGGGGTGCTGCCCGCGCTCTACCTTGGCCTGATAGCGACCCTGGTCCCATACTTTTTGAACGCCTACGCTCTCTCGAGGATTGATAGCAGTAGGGTCTCTATTGTCAGCTTGGTGGAGCCTCTGACGGCGTTGCTCCTGGGTGTGGTCCTGTTGGGGGAGAGGCTCACGGCCTCCCAAGTGCTTGGGGGTGCCTTGATCCTCTCCTCGGTGGCCCTCGCCGGGGGTGGTGAAAAACAAGGCTCCTAGTAACCCTGCTCCCACAGTAGGGCCTGGAAGGCGGAGAGCCCCGAGCCCAGCTCCACGCTGTAGCCCAGCTCCCTCAGGCTCCTCTCCAGCGCGGCTATCGCGGCCACCAGCTCGCTGGCGTCCACCTGTCCCATGTGACCTATCCTGAATATCTTGCCCTTGAGCTCGCCCAAGCCCCCCGCGAGCTCGACTCCCCGTGAAACCATTGCCTTGTAGAGCCGGGGCCAATCCACGCCCTGGGGGAGATAGGCAGCCGTAACCGTTGGTGCGTTGAAGGGCTCCTTGGCCACCAGGTCTATCTCGAGGGCCCTCAGGGCTGCCCTGACGGCCTTGGCCTGGGCCTCGTGCCTCCGGTACCTGTTGCCCAGCCCCTCCTCCCTTATTATGCGCAGGCTCTCGTGGAGGGCCCTAACGAGGTTCACCGCTGGTGTTATGAAGTAGTTCTGGGTGCTCTCCATCTCCCTGAGTAGGAGGGGGATGTCGAAGTACAGGCTATCCCCCCTCTCAGCGGGCTCCAGTCCCTCCCTGAGAGCTACTATTCCTAGACCCGGCGGGGTGGCGAGGGCCTTCTGGCTCCCCGTGAAGACCACGTCCACACCCCACTGGTCCATGCTCATCTCCATACCCGCCGCGCTCGCCACCGCATCGACCAACACCATGGCCCCCCTTCGCTTCGCTGCCTTGGCCACGCCTTTAACGTCGTTGGCCACGCTTGTCCCCGTGTCCACCTGTTGGAGGGCCACCAAGTCCACGTCACCCGTCCTGTCGAGGGCCACCTGGGTCCTCTTCTCATCGAATCCCTCACCGAGGGGCGCCTCCTCCACGGCTACGCTGCACCCCAGCCTCTCTAGGCCCCTCTGGAGGTAGCCTGCGAAATACCCTGTTTTCAGAACTAGGGCTTTCTGACCGGGCCTGCAGGCTATCCTGAGGGCCAGCTCCATGGCACTGGTACCGCTCCCGGGTATGAGGAGCACCTGGCCCCGGGTACCGAATATGGGTTTCAACATCTCTAAGGTCTCGCCGTGGAGCTGGTTGAACTCAGGCGAGACGTGGTTGGGGGGTTGTGTGTTGAGGGCGTTCAGAACCCTGGGGTCGACGAGAGTTGGTCCAGGCGTGAGGAGTATGCGCTGTCCATACAAGTGAAATCACCACCATTGGGAGGTCTTTGATAATAGTGAGGAGGCCCTGGTTAAAAGCCTGGCGGGGCTCCTAGTATAAAATGGGTGTCAGAGTATGAGGACCTCGTCCTGCTGGGTGACCCTTAGGAGCCCCTGGGCCTCTAGTATCTTAACGGGGACGTAGTAGTGGGTGTGGTAGCGGGTGCGGTCCCCGTAGAAGGCCTCCCAGTGGAAAACACGGCTAGGGCCCCGGAAGTACTTCTCGAGCCCCAGTCTCTCGAATACCAGCGCGACTAGGTCCCTCTTCTTGACCCTCACAAACCCCCGGGCCCGGAGCTCCTGCACAACGGCGCGGTAGGTCTCTACTATCTCCACGGGCACCCTGAAGCTCCTCCTGCCATCGCTCAGCGTCACATGATACTCTCCGCCCTCGAGGACGTAGGAGAGCTCTCCGCCGTTCTTCTGCTTAGGCTCGACCCGGGCCTCCAGCCTCTCCCCTCCCCCACCGTTGCCATTGGTGGGGAGCATGCCGACCTCACTTTTGCTTGCCTCGAGGACGAGGCCCGTTATCTTCTCAAATTCGCGGAGCCGCTCCACGGGGACTACCCAAGTCTTCTCCCCAATCTTCTCAAACCCCCGGTCCCGGAGCTCCATGAACACCTCCCGGGGGAACCACCTTTCAACCAAGAGCGCCAGCCTAGCCTTCAACCCCGCTCCCTTCCCCTATGCCTGGTCGCGTGTTTTGTATTACCATTATTGTTTATACGCGTGTTTGATCTATAAAACTATCGCAAAATACATGCCCCGCCGATACTAAACCAACAAGCCTAATATGCTCCACACCAAAGCATAGGGCGAGCTGACACGAGTGATCGAGATGCCCCTTGTAGCACGTGAGCAGGTTGAGAGCATACTGGTTAGAAACTCATATAGAATCACACCCATGCAGTACTATGCGCCCCAGCATATAATAGTCGATCACGTGGGGCTCCCCCTGAAAAGGAAGGGACCCCTATGCCTGAGCATGGGCCTGGAGTCATCAGGAGGCCCATACCTTCTGGGCAAACCTTTTCTTAGACCCGAAAAGCTTGAGGAGAACTTGCTGAAGGTGCTTAGGGAAGCCCTCGCATATTGTGGCATACTGTTGGTCACGCTATCGCCCCGTCATAACCTCCTCCACACTGCAGCGACCAGGCTTATGAATAGGCTGGGAAACTCTGTAAGAGTTGGGACTATATACCCCCGGATTGTTGATGTAAGGAATTACAAGGGCTTCGATGACTTCTACCGGACCATAAGTAAAAAGGCCCGCAACAGGCACCGCTATTTCCGCAAGATGGGAGGCTATGTGGAGAACGCTCCCCCGGCATGTCACGTTCATGATATGCTGAGGGTCAACTTGAGCCAGCCTGTACGTCAGGGAAGACTTCTCCCGCCAAGCTATCTTGATGAACGGCTTCTGAAGAGGCAGGCCAGGTTGTGGCAAAAAGACTGGGAGAGGGGCATACTCGCCTTCACCGTGGCAAAAATAAAGGGTAGACTCGTCGGTTACGCGGTTGTGCCAAAGATGGGGGGATGGGCCCTTTTCTCACGATTTATGGTCGACCGCAGATACTATAACTTGGGGACAGGCAATGCATTAATATTAGAAACCATGCGCATGCTCTGGGGAGAGGCAAGGATATTCCAGTACGGGTACTGGAGGAACAAGAACCCCACCATAAACTCCTTCCTCGAGAAAAACGGGTTCAAAGCTGGCGTGGAGGAAATTCTAATGTTCACAAGGCCTCCTATGTTGCTAACGCTGGCTCCAATCGCCAGAATAGCTGTTAGCATCAGCAACGTAATCAAACCCAACCAAGCTACCCTACTGACAAGGTTGGAGTCCAGGTTTAAAAAGCAACTACTCGGCAACTAAGATGGAGGGGACAGTTCATTGGGCGACAGACCGTTGGTTGGGCTAAGGCACGATGTTGACACGGGGTATGACTTCACACACGGCATAAAGCCTGTCTCCAAGCTAGAGGATAGAAGCGATGCGAGGAGCACCTTTTTCGTGAGGGTAAGGCTCCTCAGAGGGCATCTCGACAGGGTGAGGGTTCTAGAAGAGCTTCAGGACGATGGGTGGGAGATTGGCCTCCATCTTGACAACACCGTTGCCAGCCCCAAAGACCCCCCGCCCCAAGAAGAGCTGGAGGAGCTTATCCAACTGGGATTCAGGGTGCATGGAGTAACGCCCCACGGCGGCCTCTACGGGTTCCAGGGGAGGGTGACGTGGGAGGTTATGGACAGCCTGGGACTAGAGTATATGATGGGCTACCCTCCCTTCCCCAAACACCACCGTACCCCCATAATCGGCCCCCACCATACCATTGACTTCCTAGTCAAAAAACTCGGTGTAAAGATGGGGGTGAAGGCCCTACTCCAACAGTTGGGCAGCGATATCGGGGAAAGGGGCTATGGGGTGGTTCTTATGCATCCCCTCTACATGAAGTTCAGCGTAGGCCCCTCCCTTACCTTCAACGCTGTCAGGGTGTCACGTCGCCAGGGATTTCGGGCCTACTTCCTGAAGCAAGTAGATAGAGGGTTCAAGGCCCTGTACACGTTGCTTGGCATTAGGAGAGTGGATGAAGCATACACCATTTTTCTAAAAGAGACACGTGAGAGAGGTTGGGAGCCCGTCAAAATACTTGATATTCTAAAACATGCTAGAGATTAGCCTTCACTACAGTTTCTTCACAGGGTAGCTTCCCAGAAGTTTCTGCATAAGGGATAGGCCCCGGGCGTCCCCTAGGGCTTTCTGCACGTTGTCATCGCTCCTGCTCCCCTCCATTTCAATGTAGAAGACGTACTTCCAGGGCTTGCCCCGCGAGGGGCGGCTGTATATCATGGTGAGGTTCACGCCCTCCCTGGCGAAGGGCTCCAGGTACCGGTAGAGGCTCCCAGGCGTGTCGGGGAGTATTGAGGCAATGTAGGTCCTATGGGCCCCCTCGGGCTCGTCCTTCCACGTGAGAAGGGCGAACCGGGTAACGTTGTCCGGGGGCCCCACGTCCTCCTCAAGTATGTCTAGCCGACGCGCCTGGGCAGCTTGCCGGGAGCAGATGCACATTGCGTCCTCCTCTTCGGCTCTCCGGGCGGCCTCGCTTGTGCTCGTAACAGGGATCTCTTCAAGGCCCTTCCTGCTCCTTATCCACGACCGTGCCTCCGCGAGGGCATGGGGGTGGCCATATATTCGGTTGGAGCGGGGGTTGCCTGCCACAACGAGCACGATGGGCATCTCGGCCACGAGGCTTATGTGAAGCATCGTGTCGGCGAGGACATCAAGGGTCTCCGGCACTGGGCCGTTTATGCTATTCTCCAAAGGAACCAAGGCCGCGTCAACCAGGGCCTTCTCCGCCCGGGCCACCGCCTCAGCTATGGTTGTAGAAGGAGTGCACTCAAAGCTAGGTGATATGCGGGTGCAGGCTATATGGGTGAAGCTGTTCTCCGGTCCAAGGTAGGCGACTCTCCGAACAATAGGCATCGCCCCAGCCCACAATCATGGATTTGCTATAAATATGCTTTTCCCTCCCCCCTGGAACAAGTATGGGCGTCTATACGTCACGAGTATAAGCATGGCCAGTCGCAAATCCTTGGCGAGGGGAAACAGGAGTGAACGAGGTTAAGCTGCTGACCCACCTTGCCGTTGTCATGGTTTTCCTCACCATAGTTATAGGAGGACTCGTCAGAGCCTACCAGGCGGGGATGGGCTGCGGACCCGACTGGCCAACCTGCAACGGCCAGGTGGTGCCCCGGAACCTCCTCGTGCTCGAGGTATTCCTAGAGTACACCCATCGAGTGGTCGCTGCCCTGGCGGGCCTCACGGTCGCCCTCGCCGCCTACTATACCATGAAGAACCTGGGGCCCAAGAGTCCCGCCACCCGCTTCGCGGTGGCTGCTCTCCTCTTGCTCATAGTACAGGTTATAGTGGGTATGGTTCTCGTCAGGCTCCACCTTGAGCCCTTCGTGGGCTTTAGCCACCTGGTTCTCGCCTCCCTGGTGCTGATCTCATCAACCCTAGCGGCAGTATATTCTAGGATAAGCATATCCCCAGGGACAACGGGACAGGCTACAGGCTAATGCTACCCACAGGGCCCCTTATTCCCAGAAAAGCCACCACCCAACCCCTCAGGAACATCTAATTCGCGTGGGGGATGGTTACCTTTTTGAGCCCGTGGCTCCCCCCATTAAGAACAAGGCCCTTCCCATGCGGACTGTAGGAGGTTGGAGCATTGGCAAGGTACGTTGTCTGCAGCGCCTGGCCCTATGTGAACAATGTTCCCCACATCGGGAACCTGGTGGGGAGCCTGCTCTCTGGCGACGTATACCAGCGGTTCCTGAAGCTCATGGGAGAGGACGCGGTTTACGTGAGTGGGAGCGACGAGCACGGGTCCCCGATTGAAGTGGAGGCGCGGAAGCTGGGCATCGAGCCCAAGGAGCTAACCGATGCCATGCACGATTACGTGAGCAGGCTGATAAGGGAGTGGGGCATCGAGTTCGACAACTACACTAGGACCCACAACCCCACCCACATCAGGTTCGTGCAAGAGTTCATGATGAGTATCTACAACAACGGCCTCATCGAGCCCCGTGATGAGGTCTTGCCATACTGCGAGAACGACAAGATGTTCCTCGCCGACCGCTTCATAGAAGGCACCTGCCCCTACTGTGGCTACGAGAGGGCACGGGGCGACCAGTGCGAGAACTGCGGCCGCCTTCTACACCCCACGGAGCTCAAGAACCCCCGGTGCGTCTTCTGCGGCGCGACGCCCGTGTACAAGAAGACCCGGCACTGGTTCTTCAAGCTACCCCAGGTTAGGGACAGGCTCCTAACCTGGCTCGAGAAGCACCCCAACTTCCCCGACAACGTTAGGAACTACAGTCTTAACTGGGTGAGGGAGGGCCTCAAGGAGAGGAGCGTTACCCGTGACAACAAGTGGGGCATCCCAGCGCCCTTCCCCGGGGCGGAGGGCAAGACCATCTACGTGTGGTTCGAGGCCCTACTGGGATACATAAGCGCGACGCTCGAGCTCTTCGAGAAGAGGGGAGAGCCCGAGAGGTTCAAAGAGTACTGGCACCGGGGCGACACGAGGACAGTATTCTTCATAGGCAAGGACAACATCCCCTTCCACAGCATAATATTCCCCAGCATGATAATCGCTAGCGGCCGGGACCACCCCCTGCCATGGCAGATAAGCAGCACCGAGTACCTACTCTTCCAGGAGGAGAAGTTCAGCAAGAGCAGGGGCATAGGAGTATGGGCGGACGAGGCCCTCGAGATACTCCCCGCCGACTACTGGCGTTTCGCCCTCATGCGAATGAGGCCCGAGGCCAAGGACACGAGCTTCACGTGGAAGGAGTTCTACCGCATAGTCAACAACGAGCTGAACGACGATATTGGAAACTATGTGCACAGGGTCCTGAGCTTCATACACAAGCGCTTCAACGCCCAAATACCCGGACCCGGCGAGGAGGACGAGGACGACAAAAGGCTCCTCGCCGCCATGAGGGAGCAGGCCGAGAAGACGATAAGGGCCTTCCAAGCCATTAGGCTCAAGCAGGCCACAGAGCACATACTAGAGTTAGCGAGGAAAGGCAACCAGTACCTCAACGCCCAGGCCCCCTGGGACCTAGTTAAAAGCAACCCCCCGAGAGCCGAGGCAGTGATGCTCACCGCCGCCCAGGTGGTCAGGAGCCTCGCAGTGCTCCTCGCGCCCATAACCCCCAAGGCCAGCGAGGCCATACTCGACACCATGAACCTCCCCCCACCCAAGCCCGGAGACTACCCCATGGCAGGGGAGCCCCTCCTGGAGCCCGGCCATCCCATAAAGAAGCCTCAGCCTATATTCAGGAAGCTCCCTCCCGAGTTCCTGGAGAAAGTGGAGGAGATGGTGGAGGAGGCGAGGAGGAAGGCCAGGGCCAAGAGGCCTCCCTTCAAGCGCTGAGCCAGTGTCTTTTCACAAGCGGGGCCTCCTTTTCGGGGCTTGTCTTCTTCTCTGCTAGGGTGTTGTTAGGGTCTGGTTGAGGGTCTCCAGGGTGCTTGTGAGTATCAGGTCCATGAGGTACTTGCCCCCCATTATGCCGGCGGCTGCTATTATGCTGAGGAGGCCCATGTAGTACCAGAAGGTCCTGCTCACGCCTGGCATGGCCTTTAGTATTGCTATGCTGTTGAAAATGGTGGTGGCAAGAACGAAGACCCCCGTGCTCCCAACTACAAGGTCAAGGGGCATCTGCGCGCTTATGAGGACCCCCGCCACCTCGCCGGGTAGCCGGGATTGAACATTTTGCATTATGCTCGCGAAGCCGTACATGAGCTTGGTCACGAAGACAGTTATCAGCACAACCGCCATGTGCATCATGTAGGTGGTGGTCTCGAAGGTCTTGGCCACCTGGAAGCGGGTCTTGCGGAGCCTTATGACCGTGTTGTGGTGGTCGCTGAGCATTGCCCCAACCTTGGCCACGTCCCCTCCCTTCTCCACCGTGTCGAGGAAAATGGTAACGCTCCTGTGCACTAGCTCGCTCCTCGTCTCCGCGGCGAAGAGCCTCCACGCGACCTTGGGCTCAATCTCGTTAAGGAGCCTGCTGTACAGGTTCTCCAGGAACCTGTTGAGCCGACCCAGCTCCGCGGCGAGGAGGGGCTTGAGGGCCCGGGCCATCTGGGGGATGGTCTGAAGGTGCATACCGTAGCTTCTTATGAAGACGGGGAAGAACTCGTCCACCTCCCTTATCGTCCTCTCTATGCCCTTGGCGAGGAACCCGGGGATGAGGAGGAAGGCGCCACCCACTGCCAGTACGAGGCTAAGGTTCTCATAGGTGAAGCCCCCCCTCGTTATGACGGTGATGCCCGTTGCCACCATTATCGCTATACCGAGTAATGCGAGCAAGTCAATGACCCGGTAGACCCGTGGCCGGGGCTCGACCCTGTTCTCGAAAGTCTCGCGGGGCAGGAGCACTAGTAGTATTATTGTGGTGGAGGCCACTGTGAGCGTGACGACGCCGAAGCTGGCTATTATGAGGCCCCGTGTGCCCCCGAAGAAGAAGCTGAGGAGGAGGAAGTTGGCCAGCATGAAGACGCTGGCGGCGAGGAGGCTTATGTATATCCCGAGGAAGACTCTCGCAGCGTCGATGAGGCGGGTATAGTAGGTCTCGAACTCGGTTATTATGGTGGAGTACTCTGTCCGGAGGAAGAGCTCCACATCCTCCCCCACGGCGAGGACGCTGCCTAGCCTCACCAGGAACTCTCGCACGACCTTGTTATAGACCGTCCTCGCCACGAGCCTGCAGGCGTCGGTGAAGCTGTAGCCCCACTCCTTTCCCAGAAGGTATATCCTCTTGAAGATACCCGCGTACTTGGGGTATAGCTCCTCCCTCGCGACTACCTCGAAGAGAACCCTCCTTGGCGGCTTGCCTGTTGAGACCGCGAGCATGTGCTTTATGACGTAGGTGAGGTCAAGGTCTATGCTGAGGCTCGGAAACCTCCTCCTAAGGTAGGGGTAGACGAAGCCCCCCACCACGCTCCCCACGAGGAGCAGGGGCCCCAGGGCAACCGAGCCGGGGAGGGGCCGGGCCAGCATGAGGACAAGGCCCGCAGCCACACCCATTGCCCCTAGCACCGTCTTCACACTGGCCATGGCCCCTTCGCCCTCCAGGTATGAGCCCTATGTTCCTGCTAGAAGCTCACCCGGCCCTCCCTCACGTTCCTGATAGCGTTCTCCAGGCCCACGAGGTCAGCGTATATTATGGCCTTGAAGACCCGCGGGTATTCGAAAACACCCTTTTCGACCAGGAGGTCCAGGTAAGCCCTCCTCTGCTCCAGCTCCTCGTATATCTCGACAATCCTGCTTCGGGGCAGACCTCTCATCACGGCAATCTTCTCCTCGAGGAGGTAGCTGGCCCCCCGGCCCCCGAAGATGAACCGGTCGGTCACGGGGTCCCAGGTGAACACGGGCACGGCGGCGATGGCGTCGCTGGCGGGGTCGTAGCCTATTATCTCGTCAATTTCTATCACCCTCCTGGCGGGGAAGCCCTTCACGTAGACGGCGCTCTGGAACCACGCGAGGTTAAGGCTGTCCATGTTGGTCTTGGGGACGTTTATGGGGTGGTTGGTGAGCCTCTGTATAAGCCTGTCCAGGTTAGCCGCGTGGAAAGTGGCCATCACAGGGTGGCCCGTGTTATGCAGGGCGATGGGCACGGTCCCCCCCATGAAGAGCTCCGTCTCGGGGACGCTGAAGTCGTAGACCATCTCCTCAGCCCCCTCGAGCCTCTCCACCCTCTCCACGGGTACGAGCTCCACCTCAGATTCGGCCACCTGGGAGAGGAGCCTCACAAGCGCCTCTGCCTTGTAGATGGTCCAGCCACTACCCCTCTTCCATCTCAGGGGCTTAAGCCTAAGTATCTCGTTAGAGTATACTCGCTCGTGGGGGGCTT
>JALTXS010000173.1 GCA_027048265.1 Desulfurococcales archaeon | reverse complement strand
TGGTGGTGCTCATGAGCTCCCTCATCAGCAGACCGTGGTCGACCCGGTAGGGGTCCACGAGCATCTTGAGCTTTATCTGGTTCAGGGTCTTCTCCAGCACCATGTAGTTCCCGTTCTCCTGTATGAGCTTCTCCACCTCCCCCAACAACCTGTCGTCAATGGGGGGGTCGAATACTATGTTGAGCTTCTTGAACCCCAGCCTCAGTACGCATCGGAGGGTCTTCTGGATCACCAGTATGCTGGGCCCCGAGACCTTTATGGTCACGGGGAGGCCCTCGTCCTGCTCCGAGACGAAGGGTATGAGGCGGAGCTCGTTCTCCCTCTCAATAACATACACGCTGTCCCCGGGCTTCAAACCCGTGCGGCGGGCCCAGTCCTTGGGGATGGTTATGATGAGACTAGAGCTCCCCAGCCTCTGTATCTTGCGTATGTTAACCAAGGGGGACTCACCCGCGTGACACCTGTGGCGTAAGGGTTAACACTGGTAAATTCTTGATTATACTAGATGAGAAGACATCAGTTATAAATCTATCATTTAGAAATAAGTACACCTCCCAAAAAACCCCTGTTTCCCGCGTGAAGGGTTTTAACACCCGTTACAACGCAGAGTTTTCATGTAGAAGACTATGCAGTCTCCCCAACGGAGCTAGAGGGGCGGTAGAGGGCATCCAGCCTAATACCACAGGAGGCGCAGAAACGGGCCCCCGGCGGTAGAGGGGCTCCACAGTTGAAGCAGTACCTCATACCACCCGACCCGCCTGCCCCCCCGTCCTGTGGCGGGCTCGGTGGCGGGGGACTTGCACGTACTGGAGGAGGCGCTGGAACGCTTATGGGGGTGGTTGTCTGGGGCGTAGGTGCTGGGGGGCTGTTGCTGGTGGGGGCGAATATTTTCTCGTACTCCCTGCGCAGGTCCTCGGTGAGGAGGTGGGTGTATATTTGGGTGATCTTGACGTCACTGTGGCCGAGGAGCTTCTGGAGGGCTATGAGGCTCATGCCCTTCCTTAGGGCGTTGGTGGCGAAGGTGTGGCGTAGAACGTGGGGCCTGAGCCCATAGTGCTCCAAACCCGCCCTCTTGGCGAGGGTCTTGAGGCGCTTGTAGAGGGCGTTGTAGGTGAGGGGGATCACGGGATCGTGGGGCCTCTTGCCCGGGAGGTAAGCTTCGAGGGCTTTTTTGGAGAGAGGTCCCAGGAAGACTATCCTCCTCTTCCCGTACTTGCCCGACCGGACCACCACCTCGCCCCTCTCCAGGTCGACGTCACGAACCCTTAGAGAAAGGAGCTCGCTGGAGCGGAGTCCGGTCTCGTAGAGGAGGCTGACAATCAGCACGTCCATCAGGTCCCGGGAGGCCTCGAGGAGCCTGTCAATGTCCTCCTCCTGGAGCACACGGGGCTCGGGGGAGGTGGGCTTCCTGACGACGGGCACTAGGCGGCGGGGGCGTCCCGCCCACTCAAGGAAGCGGCGGAGGAACAGGGTGTAGTAGTGGAGGGTGGCCTGGCGTCTCCTGCGCGTCTCCCTCCTGTCAGCGCGGGTGTTGCGGGACTCGTGGGGGAACCCGCGGTCGAGGCGGGAGCGTATCCAGCTTGTTATCATCTTGCTGGTTATGCTCGATATACGGGGGTTGCCCGCGTGGCTTGAGAAGTCCCTCACCGCCGCGAGGTAGGATTTTATGGTCTTCTCGCTCAGGCCCACGCTGTAGAGGGCGTCCTCGAAGAGGGGGAGGGCCTCCTCCACCGTCATCTCGCCGACGTCCTCGGGTGGGGGAGGCAGGCTGGCCATTGCTGTTCCCTCCTTTGCAACTAATCGCGTTAACCGGGGGGTTAACTCGCCCGGTTGGGAGACAAGTTATGGAACAAACCGCCTAGAAGGAGGCCCGATCAACTCTTTGGGAGGGTCATCGTTTAAAGGAGGCACACCCAGTAATACCAGAGAGGGTGAAGACCGTGGGGAGGACCATCGGACTCATAGGCCTAGGCCTCATGGGAAGTGCCGTAGCAAGGCACCTCCTAGAGAAGGGCCACCGGGTAATAGCCTGGAACCGCACCCCCAGCAAGGTGGAGGCCATAGAGGGTCTGGAGAGGGCCCACAGCCCCTCCGAGGTCCTCGCCAGG
>JALTXS010000172.1 GCA_027048265.1 Desulfurococcales archaeon | reverse complement strand
GAGATACATTATTTAGGCAAAACCACTACCTGTTAGACTCTTTAGATCCACCCGCTCGCATTTTCTTCGATGTAATTGCCATAGCTATTAGGACTGAGGCAACTGCTATACCATAGCTAGTAAAGGATCCCTCGACGCCCATCAAGTAAGCTACAACTGCAAGGAACACGGCAATAACTCCCGCGAGAAGAATCATGAAGATCAGGCTCTTGTTGGTCACTGTAGTGTTTCACCTCACCGCCCGCTCCATTATCTTGTCACCATATGCAAGATAGAGCACTATGGAAACCAGTAGGACCCCCAGAGAAAGGGCGTTGAGAGGACCACTTATGGCTGACAGGGAGCCGCTGACCCCCAGTGCGTCTCCGCCGGGTCCAGCGTTTTTCATTAGAAGTGACAGGGTAATGAAGACAAGCATTATTACAAGGAGCTTGAGCACACCCGTATACCTTGGACTCAACATTAGCATCAACTGTACAAAGAATAGGGTGAAAGAGGCGGCTGAGGCCATTATGGAGAAGAGTAGGCGAAGCAGGAAACCCAGGCCAGCAGCAATGCTTGTCTCGAGAACGAGATAAACCAGAATCGTGTAGGGGACGATAATTAACACGCCAAGCACCAGGGCGGATACCAGCTTTATGAGAAGGTACTCACCCACAGTGTAGGGGGAAAAGGCTACCAAGTACTCGAGCACTTGCCCCACCTTCTCCTGCTCTATGGTAGACGATATTATAACACCTAGAAGCATAGAGAGCAGGATGCTGTTCATGGTAATGACCGGGAGGGCGACTCGGAGCCTAGCCTCTTCAGGTAGCATGGCAAGTGCTTCAGAGTGAAGCAAGTTGTAGACACCTAAGGGGGCATACAGCAGGATAAACGCACTGAACGCCACTATCATGAAGGCGTTTGTCCTTAGGGTGAACCGGGCCTCCTGAAGCCCCGCCCATAGGTACTCGGCCAACCTAGTTCCCCTCATCTCCATCCCCGCCACCCCCATAGTAGTCCAAGTAGAGCCTCTCCAGCGAGATCCTCTTCACCTCAAGAGAATCCAGGGGTATCCTTTTCTCAGCTACGAGTCTAAGGAGGCCATACACCTCTTTCAGGTCACTAAGATTCATCACAAGAAAACCATCAGCAACACGCTCAACGCCGTCTGCAAACGCCTGTGCCAAGACCTCGAGGCCCGCCCTGTCCCTACTGGCGATCCTAACCTCGATTCCCTTAGCAGATGACTGGAGGGAGTCCAGCGATCCGTAGAACACCACCATGCCCCTCCTTAGTATGGTCACGAAATCCGCCACTTCCTCCACATCCGAGAGCACGTGTGTAGAGAACAGCACCCCAGCCCCATTCTCCTCAGCGTAGTTTCTCAGAAAACCCCTCAAACGCGCCCTCCATACTGGGTCAAGTTTGTTGAAGGGCTCGTCGAGGATTACAACCCTCGGCGTGCCCAAGAACGCCCGGGCCAGCACCACTCTTTGCCTATTTCCCGAAGAGAGTTCTCCAACCTTCTTGTCTAGGATGGCGCTAAGCTCAAAGGTCTCCGCGACACGGGCCACCTCTCGCCTACACGTATCTGGGGCTGCGAGCTTGGAGAGGCAGAACCTTGTAAGGTTAACTGCAACCGAGAGGCCCCGGTAAAGGCCCTCATTCTCCCCCACGTACCCTATGTGTCTACGGACACTGGGGTTCCTGTAGGGGTCCACGCCCATGACCCTAACTTGGCCAGAGTCTGGCCTGAGAAGGCCTACCAGGAGACGAATAGAGGTAGTCTTGCCCGCTCCATTGTGTCCTAGAAGGGCATGTACAGACCCAGGCCTGATGCCCAGTGACACGGAGTCCAGGGCCCTGGTTTTTCCATATCTCTTGCTTACCTGGTGGAGCTCCGCCAGTGTTTGTTCGCCTATCCGCGTGGGATATCACCTTCCTGCATTAAGCCTAAGTGGGGACTCTTGAACACGTATTTACATGTCTAGTACCAGATATATAATCCCAACCCCAAGTCTGAGCTCAACTTGTCCCATCCTCAGCGAGAGGAGCTCTAACTGCTATATGCACATTGAAGGGTACGTATTGTAAGAATCCATCACGTTTCGCTTAAAGGACTTTT
>JALTXS010000171.1 GCA_027048265.1 Desulfurococcales archaeon | reverse complement strand
TATATAATCCCAACCCCAAGTCTGAGCTCAACTTGTCCCATCCTCAGCGAGAGGAGCTCTAACTGCTATATGCACATTGAAGGGTACGTATTGTAAGAATCCATCACGTTTCGCTTAAAGGACTTTTATCTCTCCACCCTCTCGAGGAAATCCCACAGAAGCTGAACGGGCTCGTGGCCCAGTCCATCAAACTCCTCACCCTCGTAGATAACTAGGGAGACCTCGTGCCGAATCTTCTCCATAGCCTCGAGAAGGATCCTTATGTCCTCATTGCTTGGCAGCCTGTTGCATTCAAACTCTTTACCCGTCACCATTGCGGTGTAGTAGTCCTGGGCCAGGTCTCTCAGGTAGTCTGACAATCTAGACAAGCCTAGTGTAAGCTCAGGTGTCACGGAGAGACCCGAAGCCCTATAGGCTATACCCATGTATGTCCTGAATTCGCGAAAACATAGCCCGTACACGTGCATTATAAAGCAGTCATACATAGCAGTATCTGGCTCTACACTCCTAAGAAGGGAGGGTTTACAATCATACCGTTGGAGGTCTCCTCTCACCTTCTGGAAAATTACTGGAAGGTCCCGGGCCTCCGAAGCAATCTCCTCAACTCTATAAAGCGCAGATATTGTGACGCTCTGGGAGTTGTTCCTAGCCTCATAAGTATGAATATCCAGTGAATATAGACAATGCCACAACCACTAGGAGCAACACTATATAGAAATGACCACAGCCCGGGGAAACACCCACCACCGGGCTTCACCGAACATTATACTATAAAATCATGTAGGAGGTCTATGAGATTGTATTCAATTACCTAGCACCCACATAGGAGGCCCAAGCTCAGAGCTTGACGCCGGGTCATCCTTAAACCATATAAGCTCAGCAGGGCTCCCTTTCTCAAGGCTCCCCAGCGTTGCCACCGGTCCGCCTGAGGCAAGGGCGCTCGCTCTCGTGTAGTAGTAGAAGGTCTCCCTTCTCGATAGGGCCTCCTCCGCCCTACACGCAGGCTCGCCGCATCGGGACTCTGCCGCCTTTATTGTCTCGAGGGGGTTCAGGGTCTCTACAGGCGCGTCCGTCGATAGCGCCAACCTCACTCCAGCCCGGGCCATCGTCTTAAAGGGATAGGCCCACCTGGCCCGTCCTTGACCCAGTCTGTCCTCCACCCACCAGTCCGATACCCTGAAGTGGGGCTGCACGACAACAAATGACCCTAGGTCGGCCAGCCTCTCAATAAGCTCAGGTGGAGCTATGCTCGCGTGCTCTACCCTGCCCCTCTCTCCAACCCCCACCTCCTCGTAGGCTTCAATAACGTGCTCAAGAGCCGCGTCGCCTATGGCGTGTATGGCGAGTCGGAGGCCCTTGTCCAAGACCCTCCGAGCCAGGCCCACTATATCCCTACTATCTAGCAACCTCATCCCCCGGTTCCCCGGGTCATCGCTATAATCCTCGCTCAGGTACGCCGTCCTAGCACCCAGGCTACCGTCAGCGAAGTCCTTCACCCCCACTACTCGCGCTTTCCTCCCACTCGCTAGCAAAGAGGAGGCGGCTTCCAGGTGATGCTCGCGGGGATAGCAGGCCACCCTTACCCCCAGGTCCCCCCTACGCTCCAACGTCGCAAGAGCCCTGGCCTCACTCACGGGGCATGCCATGCTTGAAACACCCGCTATGCCGCTCTTCCTTATCTCAACTACCGCTTCCCTCACCAAGCTGGTGAGGTCAACCTTCTCGAACAGCATCTCAACGGCAGTGTAAACAGCATCCTCTTTAGCAATGCCGGTCTCCGGGTCGACCAGGCTTGGGAACATCCTGTGTACACCGGTGGTTTCCAACGCTAGTGTGTTAAGCACCGCCATGTGGCCACATGTTCTAACGGCTATCGCGGGCCTGTCGGGAACATACTGGTCTAGAAGCCTCCGGGTGGGAAGGGCTCCCCGGGGGCTGAAGCGCTCCTGGTCCCACCCCCTACCATATGCTATTTTTCCCCTGGAGCGGGCCAGGCTTCTGGCAAGCGCCTCGGGGGTCTGGACTCCAGAGAGGTCAACACCCTGCAGGGCCAGCCCTAGCCAAGATATGTGGAGATGGGCGTCGACAAAGGCGGGGGTCACATACCCTTCC
>JALTXS010000170.1 GCA_027048265.1 Desulfurococcales archaeon | reverse complement strand
TGCTACAGAGCTTCTCCTTATCAATATAATTAAACACTCGTTCAACACTCCTCCTGAACCCGAGTGCATTGTCTTTACCACTTTCTATACTGACCATTATCCTTAGGAAACCATCCCCAGCATGGATACTCAGCTCGTCGCGAGTTATGGATAACAAGTGGTGAGACCTGGATTTTCTAGCGAACTCTATAACTATACTGGTACCACCTTGATCTCCATCGAACCCATTATCAATAGACTCTAATTCTTCCACCCATACCCTTGGAAAGGGGGTTGGCCGGAAGAGGCTAAGGTTGTTCATCGACTTTCACCATCCACAATTCATAGAGTATTGGACGTGAGGTAGTCTATACCTTTTTACCATTCTATTCCATAATAAAATAACCAACAGCATAACCAAGTCTTCTATCCAGGAGTGGTGGATATACTATGATAGACCTAACTGGTAAAAGGATAGTGGTTCTTGCAGGGACAAAAGGCATTGGATACGGGGTTACGGAGTTCCTGCTAAAGTCCGGAGCCAGCGTGTTTTTCTGCAGCAGGTCAGAAACAAATGTCCACGATACACTGAATTCGTTGTCGTGGGCAGGAGACAGGGTTAGTGGAACCACGTGCAACCTAACTAAAGCCGTCTCGATAGAACAATTCTTCGCCAAAGTGGGTGAAAGATATGGCAAGATAAACGGCCTGTTCTTCAACACCGGAGGCCCGCCTCCTGGCAGGTTCGAGGAAATCCCACTAGACTTATGGGATATTACCTACGAGCTCTTGGTTAGAAGCGCTGTAAAAGCTACTCAGGAGGCCCTTAAAATAGCCGAGAGGGAATCGTCATTCGTATATCTGACAAGTGTGGCGGTCAAAGAGCCCGTGCCAAACCTGATACTGAGCAACTCTATACGAATGTCAATACTGGGTCTAGTGAAGACACTCTCGAAGGAAGTAACGCCGGATACGGGAATAAGATTCAACGTGGTTATGCCAGGGTATATAAGAACACAACGAGTGGAGGAAGTGGCCCGCTCTCGTGCTATTAAGACGGGCAAGAAAATAGAGGAGGTCATGAGCGAAATGGTAGCTAACGTCCCACTGAAAAGGATGGGAGAACCCTGGGAAGTGGGCGCTCTTGTAGCCTTCCTTATGAGTGACCTTAGCAAATACATAAATGGGGCAGCAATACCCATAGATGGCGGCTTGCTGAACAGCATAATCTAACCAACCACGACCGACCACGGTGGCAGAGCTGGTTGAAATGGGAGCATACGTGAAAAACAAGGTCAAGCTCCCCGCACTCCAGATAGCCCTCGACCTAACCGACTTGGCAAAAGCCGTGAGAATAGCATCCTACGCCAACGGGCTTGACAACATAATAGTGGAAGCAGGGACGCCGCTCATCAAGAAGTTCGGAAAATACTCTATAGAGGTTCTGAAGGCAGCATCAGGAGCACCAACTTTAGCAGATACGAAGACAATGGACGCGGCTGAGCTTGAGGTAGACATAGCTTGGAGCGCTGGAGCTGATATAGTGACCGTGCTTGGGGTGGCCGATAACGCTACGTTGTCAAATGCATTGAACAAGTCCAGAAAGACAGGTCTTGATATACAGGTTGACCTTATATCCCACCCCCAACCATTGGAGCGTTCAAAGGAACTAACGGAAATGGGCATACCCATTATAGGATTCCACACAGGCATAGATGTTCAGAACATGAAGAGTCTCAGGGCCGACTCTATGCTAGAACTGTTAAAGCAAGCAAGAAAAGAATTAGGCAGCGACGTACTCATATCAGTTGCGGGTGGAATAAAACTCGAGGAAATAGGTTCGTTTGTAGAGGCTGGGGCAGATATTGTTGTAATAGGTTCTGCGATAACTAGAAGCAATGATCCTCGAAGAGCGATAAGATATGCCTCGTATCTGATTAACAGTTTCTAACAAGCTAGGGGATATATTTTTAAATAATTTTCTAATCTTTAAGCAAAATGTTTATTTTTATATTGTTTTTTATTTTAAAAACAGTTTTTCATACTTGCTCACATAGTCCACACTAGTTTTTAGATCAGCGAATAACCTGCTAGCTTCATCTATGTCTTCCTTAATTATCTTCAGCCTACCTTTTCTCGATGCAAGGATTTTTGCAGGCTCCATTAGTTGTACTGCATACCTTAGGCTCTTCTCCACACCTATCCTTGTCAGCTCTTCCAAAGCCTCGTCGCTCAGCGGTATTTCTTCCTCGTCTGCCCGTATTTTTAGTATCTCTCTTATTTCATCCTCGTTGTATGGTCTAGTAGTTATGATCAACAGACGGTCAAGGAGGTCCAGGGGCATCCCATGGGGAGCCTCTATGTCGGTTCCCCTTATCTTTGTCAATCCCCTGTTTGTAGCAAGTATAATTATTGGAGCAAGTTCGCCTTCCATGGCCTCTGAGAGGAAGCTAAACGCCTCTAGGTCAAGCATGTGTGCATCGTCTATGAATAGAACACCTGGGACGATTTCCGCCTCTCTCTTCTCTACAAGTTTTTTGATCTCCTCGTCAACACCTCTCCTGATTTCTTGACTTATCTCTCGTGCGGCTCCTAGTCCTAGGAGCATTTCTAGCCCACTTCTCCTGCTTGCGAAGTAGACGTCAAGGTCGTGCAGAGTCACGGTATTTACAATCTCCTTTCTCTTCTTAACAGGCCCTTCGGGCACAGGTACTGTTCTGCCAATGGTTAGTTCTTCTCCCTTCTCCTTTGCTTTTCCCTCTTTGAAAACTCTGCCAGTTTCAGAATCTATCCATATCACGTCACCTCTTCTCACATTGAGCTGAATAAGTTGCATAGCTATTTCTTCGCCAACGTTAACCGCTAAGCTATCGTCTTTAGTTTCTAGAACAATACGAGCCTCCACAGGCACAGCAACATAAGGGTTGAAGGGGTTCCTCGCCCTTTTTATTTTAATCTCTTTGACAACGCCCTCGTATACAATACGTGTGTCCTTAAGCCTGACACCTATAGCCTTCCTCAGAGCCTGCATTAGTAGCTCGGTCTTTTTGAGCTCGGTTGAATATACCTCCGAACCCCCCATTTCCACGAAAGGCGTGTCCTCACCCAACTCCTTTGCAATGGCCACTGCAAGCGCTGTTTTGCCAGTCCCGCTCGGACCCGCTATTAGGACCCCTCTGCCAGCCATACGACCCTCCTTTATCATGCGTACCACTATTCCAGCGGCCTCCCTAGCCTCTTCTTGCCCGACGAGGCCGTCTGCAATCTTCTTTGCCTTACCCTTCTCATCCAGGCCAAGCCCCTTTATGTGGCTGTGAGATCCTATCCTCTTAAACGGGCTTGGCTTGACCTCTTCAATTATGCTCATAGTATTCACCTCCAAGAAATAGTGATAACAGGATAACACAGCCTAAATCTATTACTAGGCAAAAATAGGAGCGAATCACAGTATATGACTTAGGGTGGTTCGTTTGGGCAAGTTGTTCGGAACAGATGGGGTAAGAGGTATTACTTTTACAGAGCTTACACCGGAACTAGCATTCAGGGTATCAGCAGCAACCTGTACGCACTTCGGGGAAGGGTCGCGACTGCTTATCGGTAGGGATGTGAGGATTGGCGGCTCTATGCTCGAATCTGCAGTTATTTCAGGGCTGCTGTTCACTGGGTGCAAACCTGTGCTTTTAGGATACATCCCCACCCCTGGGCTTCAGTATAATGTGGCGGTTGACGACAGTGCAGACGGGGGCATCATGATAACAGCCAGCCATAACCCTCCCGAGTATAATGGCCTTAAGGTAATAGACTCGGATGGTATAGAGATACCGAGATGGAAGGAATACGAAATAGAAAAGATCATCTTCGAGGACAGAATAAGACCGAGGAAATGGGAGGCAGGCGTAGACAAAGTTGATAGTAAGACTGATGCTATCGACACTTACATCAGGGGTATACTGGACCAAGTAGACGGACAGGCCGTGAGGAAAAGGGAATACAAGGTAATAGTCGACGCAGCCAATAGTGTTGGAAGCCTATCAGTCCCTAGGGTCGTTAAGAGCCTGGGAGGAAAGGTAATAACACTGAACGGCCACCTAGACCCCACCTTTCCAGGGCGAGAACCCGAGCCAACACCGGCATCACTCACTGTTGCGTCGAAGCTGGTTTTAAACGAGAAGGCAGACATGGGCGTAGGACTGGACGGCGACGCCGACCGGTCGATATTCATTGACGACAAGGGGCGGGTACACTGGGGAGACAGGTTAGCTATCCCCCTGGCCATATTCCTATCCCGGAAACACCCAGAGCTACCCCGAA
The DNA here is from genome assembly GCA_027048265.1 of Desulfurococcales archaeon. Lineage (GTDB taxonomy): Archaea > Thermoproteota > Thermoprotei_A > Sulfolobales > Fervidicoccaceae > JALTXS01. The sequence goes on along the minus strand of JALTXS010000170.1, from coordinate 5,856 downwards.
GAGTATATACTGGCGTCAGCAGTAGCTTTTTCATCGAAGAGCCACTCAAACGTGAGGGCATAGAAGTAGTGTGGATGAAAGTAGGCAGCGTTGACATCAGTCGAAGACTTGCTAGCGAAGGAGGCCTGATGGGGTTCGAGGAGAACGGGGGTACAATGTACCCGCTACACCATCCCGTGCGAGATGCCGCAATGACCACTGCACTGGTCATGGAGATGCTTGCCGCAGAGGGAAGAAGCCTATCCGAGATAATAGATAGCTACTATCCAAAGACATACACAATAAAAACAAAGATACCCATGCCCCGTGAGAAGGCAATTAAGGCTCTCGACATTGTCAAGGAACATTACAAGGGCAACCGCATAGTAGACATAGATGGGGTCAAGATACTCAAGGAGGACTCCTGGCTACTAGTGAGGCCCAGTGGCACTGAGCCTGTGATAAGAATAATGATAGAAGCAAAAGACGAGTCCAAAGCCATCGATTTATTAGAGGAAGTCAAAACCCTAATTAACCAACCAGGGTGAGCGTCCATTGAAATACAGGTTAATGGACCTGCTTGCATGCCCCATGTGTAGGAACTTCCCCCTAGAACTGCACGTGATAGAGGAAGAAAGGCACGAGGAAAGGACAATAAACGGAAAGCCACCCTTATGCGAACTGTATTGCTCTTACAAGGGTTCTTTCATAAAAAACATGGAGGAAACGCCTCCTTGTAACGAGTGTATAAAACTGGAAATAAAGACAGCTGTGATATACTGCAGAAAATGCGGACGCTGGTATCCAGTTATCGAATATATACCTCACATGCTGCCCGACTATATAAGGGAGGAGGAGAAGGAAAAGGAACTATCATTCCTAGAGAAGTATAGTGATAAGATACCAGACTACATCAAGTTTAAGGCCCAACCCCATAACCTTTCAAACAGGTAGAATACCTACCCCCTAGCGTATATCTCCACGATGTCACCGTCCTCTACAACATGATCTGCACCCACCCTCTCCCCAGGGTATTTTGCACTTTTACCCCATATCTTGGCATAGCGGAAATTTTCCGCTAAGCGCGAATGCACGTGCTCGGCTACATCAAGCACCGTTGCCCCCCTCCTCAGGATAAGGGGGTTTTCCGCTACCTCTGCGTTGGGCTGCTTTGTATATACTCTTACGATTCCCAAAAGATTGAACAGGGTTTCCCCAACCTTTTCGAGACCCTCTCCTGTGACTGCTGAGACGGGTAGGGTTTTCACATATTTGTCTATCCCATTTCTCTTTAGAAGCTCGTATAGTCTCCTAGCCCGAGGAACGTCAATCTTGTTGGCGAGTATGAGAGTCGGCTTGTAAGAAAGGTTACCTATAAGAGAATGCTCGATGTCATCAATACTAGCCTCACCCACCACCTTTACAATGGCATGATGTATCCTGTATTCTCTAAGAAGCTTCTTGACATCATCAACGGATGCGTCTACCAACCTTCCCAACACAACAACGTTTATGCCACCCCTACTTGTTCTCACTATTTTTACTTCAGCCTTAGGCTTCCTAACTAGTATGCCGTGGGCCTCTAGCTCCTTTATAGCGCCCCGAAGCTGTGCAAGAGGATCCCGCGTCATATCCAGTACCAAGATTATCCCGTCAGCATTTCTCGCCAAGCCGAGGGTCCTACCCATCCACCCAACTCTCTCTCCAGTATCAAACGGTAAACCCGGAGTATCAACTAGTTGGAACTTGACATCTTGGTACTCTAGCATACCCGGCACGGGCTCCCTTGTAGAATAGGGGTATTCAGCGATAACGGGCTTCGCTTTAGTGAGTTTGGAAAGTATACTACTTTTGCCAGAGTTTGGGACTCCAAGAAGAACAATCTGGGCTGCACCCTCCTTCTCTATGAAAAACCTTGGCCCCTTTCCCCCTCCTCTTTTACGCTTTTTTTCCTCAACCTCCTCTCTAAGCTGGCTTAGCCTGCGTCGGGCCCATAATAACAAGTTCTCCGTACCCTTATGTTTTGGTACGGATGATATGAATTCCTCAAGAGCACGGATTTTTTCCTCGGGCGTCTTAGCGTCCATGACCTTTAGCCACTTGGCCCTGGCCTCAGGCGGTAGATTAGCCGGCATGTTCCTCACCGTTAAGATACGGTCCATAGCCTGTTACATGACCAGTATCTCAGCGGGCCTCTTAACGCTCCTAGGAGAGGTACTTGTACATCAGCGTACTATAGTATTACAAGTACCGGATCTGTGTCAAGAGATGAATAATAGCAAGCCTGATTAAAGGCTATTTCCCGACTTTCTTCCTAGCTTTTTAAGGGTATTCCACTTTTTCCTCACGATATCTCTCGGAATATTGCCAAGGTTGTTAGAAATCCATTCCAGCGTCTGAGGATCGCTAGGGTATCCGCTTCCTTGTAGCCCGTACTTTTTCCTTATCTCACTAATTGCCCTGTCCCTCTCTACTTTGGCCAGGATGCTAGCCGCCGCAACTTCTACATACTTGTTATCAGCCTTTTCTTCAAATAATACAGGGACACTACGTCCTCGGCAATCCAGGCTCTTGATCCTGATACCTCTTATCATATCGATAACTACTCTTTCCACACCGAGATACGCACATGCCCTTTTCGCAAGGAATATTGCTACAACACCTGTTAGCTTGTTCAAGTTATAAGAGTCTATTAAACTAGGTGGGACAACTACTATCCCGTACCATGCCACACTTTTCTTTATGAGCCCTGATAGCTCGCTTCTCTCTTGCGGCGATAGTAACTTCGAGTCGACTACGCCTACACTGTTCAGCAGATCAGCAGTCCGTATATCCATAGCTACGGCAGAGACTACCATGGGGCCGATAAGGCTCCCCCTTCCAGCCTCATCTATTCCCACACGGTACATTTTACCACTTCTTCAGATACATCTTCACGAACTCCAGCTCCTTGCCCATTTTACTAAAAAAACTCGCCACGTCATTGTCCTCGTAGGAAAATACCTCCAAAACTATGGGAACTTCATCAGGTATCTTATCTCTAACCATTCTTCCTAATATAGAGAGTACCCCAGCCATGACATCGATATTCGACTCAGTGAGTCCTATGTGAGGTTTCTTCCTGTCCTCATCATATCCATGTAAATGAACGACCCTAACAAGATGTGACAACTCATTGAACCATTTTGTTACAGTCTTGAAAAGCCTTCTCTTAGACGTCCCTTTTCTCACACCTCCTAAAACTAGGTGCCCTAAATCTAGGCACACCCCAACGTCTAATCTCTTAGCCAGTTTTTTAAGCAGGGCCATGCGGTCAGAGAAGGGGGTCTGGGCATTCTCGATGACAACGTCAAAACCATGTCTCCTCGAGACATCTCTTATTTCCCCCAGTGTAGTCGAAACCTCATCCAAGTAGGTATCTAGCCTATGTTCCGGTATCCATTCCTGACTCGACACGTGGAGGACTATATAGTGAAAATCAATACCCATACTAAGGACTTTGTCAATAGCTTCTAATACGGCGCGCGAGCTCCCCTCCCTGACGTCTCTTAGAGGGGATGCTAGTCTCAGGTCTCTCCAAGGAGCATGGAGACCCACGTCAAGACCTTCCAGTAACGCCCTCCTAGCTATATTGTTAAATGATCTTTCCCAAGGCCAGGGATAATCCAGTGCTATTTCCACTAGCTCAAAACCGGCCTGGAGCGCCAGGTTCCAGAATCTGGGGTCACTTGTCTGACTTTTATGCCAAATACTAAACCCGGCCTTCATTTATGAACATCCCATCATAAGCAAGTTGGAGGAGATACTATGAGGACCCCAGCTCTTTTACAATAAGGTTGGCGACCTTCTCCGATGGGTCTTCCAACCTCCTCATGATGCTCGAGGTATTAATTCTCGGCCAGCCCTCTCTTTCATATTTTAGGAAAATCTTCATGACAGAATCAATGTCGCTTGCGTGGTGGAGTGGGAACCCTAGGTCTCTCAATGCCTTATTAATGCTAATTTCCGTCGAAAAAGTATAAATGCTGGGTATGCCTAGAAGGGATGCTTCCCTAGCCATTGTCGCCCCTCCTGTGATTGTCATTAACGAGTTCTCGTATAGGTCCAGAGATAGGACAGGCTTCAGTACCACAACGTTATCTAACCTACTATATATCTCGATGTCTTCATAGTATCTGGGAACAAGTACTACTGTTCGCTTCTCCGCAAGCTTTTTCACTAAGAGAGGGAAATCCAAACGCCCCCCATATTCACCATAATAAGCGGCATATCGCTCAGGAGGGCGCGCTATAATGTAGCCTTCTTCGGGAAGCCCGAGTTCCTTGTAATATCCCTTCTTAGGTCTTGTTCTTCTTATCCAAGCAATCTCGTCAACACCCTTGTAGGTAACTTTCCTGGTAAATCTGTCAAGTATGTACTTTTCCAGCTCTCTTTCTCCAAGGAACTCAGAGTATATTAGGTAATCTGCAAGGGGAACAGAGAGCCTATGTGCATGGATTGCGTGGGGGGTATCTGTTATGACATATACTTTTTTACCAAGTCCGAAGGCCGTTCTAACAGCCGAGGGGCTTGGATAAGATACGAGGACGCTGGCGTTTAGCACCTCCTTTATCTTAATAAGTTCTAACACCCTTTTGCAGTCATTCTCGAGCTTCTCTTTAAGACCCTTACCGTATTCGCCGACCGCATATGGTGTAAATGAAAGTCTTCTAGAAATTACGTCAACGTAGCTTTCTTTCCTGGCAGTAATTATGCTCTGGACTCTTCTCTCTCTAAGCTCTACGCTAATAGAGTAGGCTAGTAAGAGTTGCTTGGGAGTAAGAGCATCTAACCATACCAGTGTGTCCAATAATGCCCCCTCTCACGTTTTTATCGCTAGGTGCTTTCTGCTTGGGGGAATGACTCTTGGCTTACAAGTTTCTTTTAACAAACACAGGCCGGGTTATAAATCAAGGTAGTTAACGCATTTGATATACTTAGGAATGCTCGTGCCAGGTTTTCCAACCTAGTGCTGTTTCTGCCTAGGAACGCGTATAAATAGTCTTCCTCGCTCAAGCCTGTATTCTAGCTTGGATACGTCAGCATCACTAGGCAGTCTCAGCTTCTTCTCGTAAACCAGGCCTTCCACTACACTACTCTTGGACCTTACGTTCACAGTGGTACTGTAAGCGTTTACTGTTAGGCTCCCGGGATCGCATCCTGGCATATCTACTATTATTAAATAACTATCCTCATCCTCCATAATGGTAGACAGCGGCTCTCTTATAACAGCCTCTATGCTACTGCTTTCCTCAACTACAGTTTCCTCATGCAGAGACATGGATACTATGTTTTGTAATTCCATCATCTTTACAGATAACGTCTTCCTCAATATGCTAAGATAGCGTTCGAACTCCAAAACAGTCCACCCGGACAGCGTCATGTATAAAGCAGGCTGGGTTGCATCTCCATGCTCTTACCCATCTGGTTCATGACCTTAGCAGTGTGACGCATGAGCTCCTTGGTCTTCAGCCTTATCATCTCGGCTTCCTCGAGCAGTTTAGACACGTCTATACTGATGCCCGTCAGCTTCGAGAACACCTTAATAACCTCAGCAGCTGCTTCAGGGTCGGGTAAGTCGGGAAAGCTTTCTACAAGCAAGACAATATTGTTAGCCAAGAAGCGGTTGGCCTCCTTTAGAATTATGGCATAAGGACCTATAAGGATGCCCTCGTCGAACGCGGTTATGCCCAACCTAGCAACCTCTTCAAGAGCCCTCCTGCCGTTGGCACTCCAAAAGACGCGAGGCTGCCCATTCTTGATCCTGGAGGGCGAGCCTATTCCAGTTAGAGAAACTATATAGTCAATCCTACGTTTTGCAGTATACTCCAGTATCGC
>JALTXS010000169.1 GCA_027048265.1 Desulfurococcales archaeon | reverse complement strand
TCACCTTCTCAAGCCTCGCCAGCGAGGTGCAGGCCCTCCTAGAGGACACGGGGTGCAACGCCACCCTTTACACCATGGTTCGAGGAGAGGTTGACCCCCACAGCTACACCCTCTCACCCGGGGACATTCAGGCGCTCAAAATGGCTGACCTTATAGTATCGACGGAGCACACGCCCTTCGAGCAAAGGATAAGCGAGCTCCTCAACCAGGGTATATTGGACGCCGCCTACCTCTCCACCCGGGACGCCGTGACCCTCCTCCGCCTCCCCCAGACAGGTGTCCCTAACCTCCACTTCCCCATATACCATCCCGAAAACTACAGGGTTTTCCTCGAAAAGCTGGCAGACAAGCTGGCCTCCATCTGCCCCGGGGAGGCCGGGCGCATTTACGCGAACCTCTACACGATGGAGGCCGAACTCGACACCCTTCTTGAAAAGGCCGCCCGCATCGAAGCCCAGAGTGGTGGGACAAAGGCGGTCGTTGCAAGCCCCCCCGGCCAGTATGCGTTGGAGGGTCTTGGGATAAGGGTGGTTCACGTTATAGTCCCCGAGCCCGAGGCTGGTGCAGGGGCCTCTCAGCTCAACCGTGCCCTGGAGCTAATTGGCCAGGATGGAATCCTGGCGGGGGTGCTGGAGGCCCCTCCTAGGATGGGTTCTCGCATCCCAGCTAGCCCTGCCGACGAGTGGCTGTACGCCAAGTCCCTTGAGCGCGGAGTCCCGGTGGTGTGGGTGCCCCACCCCCTCTCCGAGGCCACCGTGCTGGGGAAGCTCTCCTATATAGTCTCCCAGCTGGAGCAGGAGGCTTCGCCAAAACAGGGCGTCGAAGCAAATGCAGGTGAGGGGATGGTTATTGGTAGGCTCATGACCCTCCTCCTCGCGGGGGCCCTGATTATCCTTGTAATGGCTATCGCAGGGGGCTTCTGGCGCCACTGGACCCCTACCCTACTGCCCTCCTACGTGGGGGGTTCTCTCGCGGCCTCCGGAGTCCTGGCCTACTTCACGTGTAACGCGTCTCCCTCCTGCGGCCTCGCCTGGGTCGCGGTCATGGTGGGGGCAGGGCTCTCGCTGGGCGGTCTTAGCGCGCTGGTGGGTGTGAGGAGGCTCTTTTTCCTCGCGGCCGCAGTTCCCCACACTGCGCTCTTCTCTGTCTCACTCGGGCTCCTGCTTGATAACATCGTGGGGGGCGGGTTTAGGCTGTGGGGGCTCTTGGCCAACTCGCTCCTGCTCCTAGTTGCCTGGGGGCTTATGCAGCGTGTTGAGCAGCAGGCTGACCGCGTGGTGGCGCTTCTGGTGGGGGGCACCAGCTCTGCTAGTGTTCTCCTCCTCTATTACCTCACCACCTGCCAGGGTGCGGGCTACAGTGTGGCGAGCCTGGTTCTGGGCGACCCGCTGTTGGCGGATGAGGCCTCCTCGCTCCTGGCCCTCTCCGTGGGCTTGGCTGTTGCGGTTTACTCCATCACCACGTTCAGGGAGCATGTGATGATTGGCGCCAATAGGCTCACGGCCCTTCTCGCGGGTATACGCGCGGGCCTTTATGACGTGAGCCTCCTTCTAGTGCTCTCAATCGCAACTGTGGTGCTCCTGGACATCGTGGGGTTCATTCTAGCCCATATTCTCCTCCTCCTGCCCGGCTCGGCTGCCCTCACCGCGGCTCGGAGGGCCGCTGAGATACTGCCCCTGTCCCTCACCCTCGCTCTCACCTCCAGCCTCCTGGGCCTCTCCGCCTCCCTGGAGACAAGCCTCTCCCCCGTTGGCCTGCTGGGGATGGTGCTTCTTCTACAATTCGGATTCCTGGCGCTCTTGTCGAGGAGGGAGGGTGGTTAGCGTGGGTAAGGCTCGCTTCGGTGTCTCTGTAGACGAGGAGCTGGCCCGGAGCCTGGACAGACTCGCGGAGGCCTTGGGGGGTAGCCGGTCGGAGGTTGTGGAGCACGTTCTTAGGGAGGGCCTGAGCCGGCTTGAGCATGCGGTGGAAGACCACGAGTGTCATGGGCTTGTCATTGTGATGGGGGATGAGGGCCGCTCGCAGGAGGTGTTCGAGGAGTTCAGTGATTTCCTGGGTACGGGCCTCCACTATCACGTTGGGGGCCAGTGTGTGAGCCTCGCTGTCTTCAGAGGGCCATCTGGGGTTCTTAGGAGGATACTCTCTAGGCTCATGGGCCTTGGGGCCCGGTTCTCCTTCGTCCCTTTGCATTAGAGCTTTGTTTCAGTGTGTGCTTATTTTTGCAAAAAACGTAAAAAATCCCAAAGGCACAGAGGGGATAAACGTAGGGAAAAGTCCGCTGGATGTGGAGCCTATGAACCGGGAACACAGGATAGCAGACTCCCCCGAGGAACTGCTAGAGCTTAGCCTCCCAACTCCCCTGGTGAGGCTCAGGAGGTCCAGCCTCGGCGGAGCACCCGCGTGGGCCAAGTTGGAGTACTTCAACCCCTATAGCAACAGCGTGAAGGACCGGCCGGCGTACAAGATGCTAAAGAAGCTTGCCTCCAAGGGGGGCTCAGGTGGCATCATAATGGAGGCCAGCTCGGGGAACTTCGCCCTCGCACTAGTACTTCTTGCCAACATGATGGGGCTCAGAACACACATATTCCTCCCCAAGCCCACTCCCCAGAGCACCGAGGTCATACTCAGGTTCGTGGGCGCGGAGGTCACCCGGACGGACTTCGAGACCATAGGCCCCGATATGGTGGAGCACGTCAAGAACCTGGCCAGCTCTAGGGGTGCGTTGAACCTGAACCAGTTCGAGAACGACCTTAACCTAGAGATGCACCTCGAGACCACGGCGGTGGAGATAATCGAGCAAACCCGCGCCGCGGGCTTCACGCCCGACTACATTGTGGCGGGTATCGGGACCAGTGGAACGATAGCGGCCATAGTCAAGAAGGTTAGGGAGGAGCTGGGGGAGAGAGTTAGGGTCATAGGAGTGGTGCCCGCACCTGGGGAGAAGATACCGGGTATAAAAAGGCTAGAGACCAACCCCAAGTGGGTGAAAGAGTACCCGCCCGACGAGGTCATTGAGATCACCCGAAGGGAAGCCCTCGAGGGAATGCGTGCCGTGGCCTCCCTTGACGGCATCCCCATTGGCATGTCCAGCGGGGCCGTGTACGAGGCCTACCGGAGGCTCGCCTCCACCTCGCGGGGCAACTATGTGCTGGTCTTCCCGGACAATATATACAAGTACGTGGAGGCGCTGAGAAGCCTCCTCTAGCCCCCGTGCGAGGGTACTGGGGGATATATTAGGGTTACTTGGTTGTTTACAGTAGGTTTTTGTTTGAAAACATTATTATAACACGGGCCTTTAACAAATCCTTGACTTCTCCACTCCCAAGACAACCTCCACCGTAGGTGGTTGGATGGACTCCAAGATAATAGCGGGAGTAGTAGTCCTCATAGTAGTAATCGCCCTAGCCGCGGTACTCATGATGGGCGGAGGACAGGAAGAGCAGACACCCGCACCCCAGGAGACCAAGGAAACCCAGGCTGCCCAGCAGGAAACCCAGACCCAAGCCCAGGGACAGGCAGGGGGCAAGGTTCAGATAAGGTGGGCCACCTCTAAGAGCACGAGCAGCGGCTACAAGGCCATGGTGACCCTGGCGAAGGTGGTCAATGATGTCCTGCCTGATGTCGAGATAGTCCCCATAGCCACGGCGGGCGCGGTTGCGGGCATGAAGGGCTTCGCCAAGGGAGAGTACGATGCCGCCTACGCTGCTGACATAAGCCTCAAGGAGATGTACGGCAAATACGGTCGCTTCGAGGGCTTCGAGCCCCAGAGGATGCTACTACAGACGCTCTGGGTCTACACTATCGACATTGGCATAGCGGTGCCCAAAGACAAGGCCGGAGAGTACAAGTGCTGGAGAGACTTCGACGGCAAGAAGCTCTTCACCCTCCCCAAGGCCTGGGACGTGGGGACCGCGCTGCGAAAGGGACTCGACGCACTGGGCGTCAAGTACGAGCACGTGGAGCTCGACCTGGACGCGGTAGCAACGGCCCTCCAGAAGGGGGACATCGTCGCCACAGGAATATACGTGACGGGAGGCGGCAGGAGCCTCGCGGGATGGGAGAAACAGCTGGAGGTCCAGGCGGACCTCGCGGTGGTCAACCCGTGCCCCGATGAGATAGAGGAGATGAGGTCCAAGGGCGTGCCCATAGCCACGGTGCCTGTGACGGCCTTTAGTAAGGACGTTGGGGTGAAGGAGTTCACCGGCGTTAGGATATACTATGGGTTCCATACGGGAACCAACCTGGATGAGGACACAGTCTACAGGCTCCTCAAGACAATATACGCCAACATAGACAAGCTGGCCGAGCTCGACCCCGCCTTCAGCCAAGTCCAGAAGGACTTCCTAGGCTTCCAGAAAGAGGCCATCGAGGTAAGCAAGGAGATCCCCCTGCACCCCGGCTACGCCAAGTTCCTCAAGGAGAACGGCGTGTGGAGCGACGAGTGGAAAGTTGGGGGCTAAGCCCCCCACACACCGCCAAATGCGCAAGCCTCACCCGACCCCCCGCCATTAGGGCGGCGGGGCCATCCCCCTTTTATAGCCACTTCAAGCCGCCCCCACGCGCGTGAGTGGAGGGTAAAGCATGGCGGAGGACGAGGAAGCGCAGACGGGCCTCCACCGTCCGAGGACGGGGCTGGACATGCTGTTCATAGTGGCTTCTGTGCCCTTCTTCGCCTACCTCCTCTACTACTATTATACGGGGGCTGGAGGGGCCACGCTCCTCGCCGTCGTGATGGTGCCCTATGCCTTCATACTCCACTCCCTTGACATGCTACGTAAGGGTCGCCTTTACCCCTGGCTGGCGTCCAGGTTGGGAAGATGGCCTGTTTATTTACTCGCGGGCCTTTTCTCCCTAATGGCGGTTGTTGTCGCCGTCTACACTTACCGGGAGTTCTGGGACCTTATAGGGGTCAGGCAGGGGAGCTATAATCGAATGGACGTACTTGTGGGCTTACTGGCTCTCCTTATCGTCATGGAGTATGCGCGAAGGCGGCACCTTGCCTTGTTCTTCTTCAACCTCTTCCTCATAGCCTACGCGGTCGAGGGGTGGCTCCTCCCCGGCATCTTCAAACACCCGGGGCTGAGCGTGGAGCGGGTGATAACCGCCATGAGCGTGGAGTTCGACACGGGTGTCTTCGAGAGGCTCTCGCAGATTGGCCTCACGGTAATTGGGGCCTTTGTCTTGCTGGTCAGCGTGGCCCAGGGCTTCGGGCTGGTGGAGAGCATCATAAGGGTGGTTAGCCACAGGTTCTCCCGAAGCCCCCGGATGATACCCCAGGCCGCTGTTGTTGGGAGCATGGCGGTGGCCATGGTCAGTGGGAGCGGCGCTGCTAACGCCGCGACGACGGGTAGTATAACAATTCCCCTTATGAAGAGGGTGGGGTTCCCGCCCCATATTGCGGCGAGTGTGGAGACGGCCTCGAGTATCGGGGGCCAGCTGATGCCCCCTATGATGGGGATAAGTGCGTTTGTAATGGCGGACTTCCTGGGCGTCTCCTACTTCGACGTCATGGCGAGGGGGTTTGCCCCGGCCCTGGTCTATTACATTGGTATCGCTTTGACCGTCTACCTGCTGGCCAGCCGCTTTCTCTCCTCTAGGTTACCTGGGGACGCGGGTCCGGCTGGTATTGGGAGGCCCACGAGGCTAGATTATGCGAAGCTGGGCGTGTTCTTCTCTGGTATAGGGTTCCTCATTGTACTCATGGGCGTCTTCAAGATAGCGAGCTTCTACGCTGCTCTCCTGGCAAGCGGCCTTGTCTTCGCCCTTACCCTCGCGACGCTGGGATTGTTCCGCGTGAGGGGCGTGGATGTGGGGAGCCTTAGGGCCCAGGTCATCGGAGTATTGGACTATTTCGCGAGCTTCACCAGTGACATTACACTCTTGCTCGCAACCCTGGGTATAATGACGGGTCTCTTCACAATAACAGGTGTCCCAACCAAAGTGGGCTTCGTCATGCTCGACGTGGGGGCGGGCAACCTTCCTCTGCTGGTGCTAATAGCGTTCGCTTTCGGCTACCTCGTGGGCCTCGGTCTGCCCCCCGTGGTGACCTACATACTGACCGCCCTCATAGTGGCCCCCTACTTCATAGAAGCGGGCGTCAACCCCTGGGTTATCCACTTTTTCGCCTTCTTCATGGGGGTCTTCTCCGAGCTCTCCCCACCCACAAGCGTCACGGCGGCTGTGGCCAGCAAGATAGCTGGGGCGGGCTTCATGAAGACCATGCTCAACGCGATGAGGGTCACAGTCCCCCTATACCTGCTCATGTTCGGCGTCTTCCTCTACCCCGGCCTCGTCGCAGAGCCGGGGCTAGGGCAGCTGGGGGCTATGTTCTACCTCCTAGCGTCGAGCCTGGGCCTTTCCCTCGCGGTCTGGGGTGGCCTCTCTCACAGTAGGGTGGGGGACGCTCTGCTCAGGCTGGCGCTGGGCTCCCTAGGTGTATCCGCTCTTGCCCTGGGGTGGAGGGAGCCCCTCCTGGGCGCGGGCTTGGCGGGGGCCTCGCTTGCCCTTTCCCTCCTCCTGCTCTGGAGGATAAGGCGGTAGGGTCTGGCCCTGTGGTGTGGTACCCTACTTTTATTTTTATAACCTAGATTATAATAATCAGGATTATAGTGGTGAACCCCCTTGCCAGTCCTCGTGGACCGGGAGGAAGAGCTGAGAGCCCTGGACAGGGCATGGGAGAACAGGCCCTGCCTCGCGCTGGTCTACGGTCGGCGTAGGATAGGGAAAACCTTCCTCATAACCACCTGGGCCCGACTGAGGAGGCTCCCCCTCATATACCTTGTAGCCAACTACGAGGACCCCGCTCCCGCGCTCAGGGACCTGGAGGAGCAGCTGGGCTCCGAAACCGGGCTCAAGCCCCGTCTCGACACCCCCCGTCCCCTTGCTGAGGCCCTCGTCAAGCTATCCTGCAGGGGCCAGGTGGTGGTCCTGGACGAGTTCCAGAGGCTCGCCAACGCCGGGATAGCCCAACTCATACAGGAAGCATGGGACCGGTGGGGGAGAGGATGCACCCCCGGGGGACTACTCGTGCTCACGGGGAGCGCTATAGGTACCATTGAGAGGATAGCACTACAGGGGGGAGCGCCGCTCTATGGCAGGGCCTGCTCCCAGCTCAGGCTAGGCCCCCTGGACTTCACCCGAGCCTACCCCTTCCTCAGGGAAGCCAAAGACCCCGTCGAGGCCTTCACCCTCTACAGCATATTCGGCTCCTCCCCCCACACCCTCTCCCTCGTCGACCCCAAATGGGGCATCGAGGGCAATCTGAGGAGACTCGTCCTCGAGACAGGTGCACCGCTCCGGGAGGAGCCTCTGAGGCTCCTGGAATCGGAGCTCAGGGAGCCCAGCCGCTACCTGGCCATACTCGAGGCAAGCGTGCCCGGACCCGTCAGCGTCGGGAAGATATCGCAGAGGACAGGCCTCCCCGTCACCAGCATAGGGCCCTACGCGAGGAGGCTGGAGGACATGGGCCTCCTCGCCCGCGTGCCCCTCTACGGGACCCGGAGGAGCCTCTACAGGGTAAGCGACCCTTACACGGCCTTCTGGCTCAGATACGTGTGGTCACGCTGGCACCTCTTCGAAAAAGGCCTCACGCCACCCCCCCATCCCGGTCCCGATGAGATAGTACCTCACATCTCCCAGGTCTGGCAGGCCGAGGCCCTCGGCCACGCCGTAAACCAGCTCCATACTAGGGGGGAGGAGCCACGCTGGTGGGGGGCGCTCATACACAAAAACATTGAGCTAGACGGCCTCATAGCAACCAACACGGGGAGAACCTACGTCGTTGAAGCCAAGTGGGCCCAACTAGGCCCAGCGGACGTAGCTAGTCTGCTGAGGAGCACAGCGTCTAAGATAAATGGCACCCCCCTCAGGCGGGAGCTGGAACAGGGCCGGGTCACCCTCCTAATCTACGCAATCGAGGCTGGAGAACATCCAACCCCGCCCACTGGTAGACTTGCCTACGAGATAGTGGAGCTCCACGACATCATTGAGAAGGCCCAGTCCACCCCCATTCACAGGCTAGGGGAGGGAGTATAGGTCAGAGCAGTTCCCTCAAGAAAGGGTTGAACCGCTTCTCCTCCCCCACGGTCGTTGCATCGCCGTGGCCCGGGAGCACCAGGTCACCGTCGCGAACCCTGGCCAGAAGCCTCTCAAGGCTCCTCCTCAGCTCCTCCCAACTTCCCCCCGGAAGGTCGGTACGGCCCACGCTACCCCTGAATAGAAGGTCCCCGGAGAAGAGTATCCCCTGACCCCTCTCGGGCGAGAGGTGGAGAACCATGTGGCCCGGGCTGTGCCCTGGCGTGTGCATTGCCGTGAAACACACGGGCCCCACGCAGAGCCGGTCCCCATCCCTCAGCCAACCCGTGGGCCTTGACCTGAGGGGCGCGGGGTCGAGGCCCCAGTTCATCCGGGCGAACTCTATGCTGGCCCCCACCATTGGCCAGTCCTCCTCACTTATCAGGAAAGCCCCCACTCTCCCCTCCTCAAGACAGTCCACGCCCAGCACGTGGTCGAAGTGACCGTGGGTCGCCACCAACGTTACAATCTCGCATCCCAGACGATCAAGAAGCTCCTCGTACCCACAGTCCCCCGGGTCAACCACCATGCAAGTAGAGCCCATGCTGGGCTTGACCACATAGGTGTTGGTGGCCAGAGGGCCCGTAACGGCCCTCTTTACCAGGAAGCCCCTCTCCCCGAAACCCGTGTCCAACCCCAACTCCTCCCCACATACTGTGTGTTCACCAAGCATTAAAACCCCTCCCAACAGACACAAGCCCGGAGGGGAGAGGCAGGGTTGGGGGAGAAGGAGTGGCTCGAGAAGCTCAGGGAGCTTGCACGAACCCGCTATAACGACGACCCTGTTCACGGATGGCCCCACGTTGAGAGGGTGCTCCGGCTCGCCCTGGACATATGCCGCTCCACCCCAGGGTGCGATGAGGATATAGTGGTAGCAGCGGCGCTTCTCCACGACGTGGGCCGCTCGCTCGAGGATAAGCTGGGGGAGCACCACGCCCTCATATCCGCCCGCCTCGCACCAGGGCTCCTGGAGGAGGCGGGCTTCCCACGGAATAGGGTTGAGGAAGTCGTCAACGCCATAGCGAGCCACAGCTACAGCCTTGGAAGGGACCCCTCCTCCCTGGAGGCGTGTGTGCTTAGGGACGCGGATCGCCTTGATGCCATGGGTGCAGTGGGGGTCGCGAGGGCCTTCGCAGAGGGAATGAGGAGGTCCCGAGGCTTCGAAGACACGCTCCGCCACTTCGCGGAGAAGCTCCTGCTTCTAAACGAGACCCTCTGCACCCCGGCTGGGAGGGAGATGGGCCGCCGGCGCCATGAGGTCATGGTTGCCTTTCTGAGGGCCTTCTGTAGCGAGGCCCCCCAAGAGTGTCCCCGAGAGCTGGGGCCCTGGCTGGGCAAGTAAAAAAAGCCCCCGCGACATAGGAGGGAGCGAGGAGAGCGCCATGGTTGAAGATGGCCCGAGGGAAGAGGTCGGGGAGGTCCTCCTATACAATACACTGCTATTCAAGTGGGACAGGCTTGAGGAGGGCTACGTGTACATAGCTGAGGGCAGAATACAGGAGACGGGTGAGGGCGAGCCCCCCGAGGACCTTAGGCACGCCCCCCTGGTCTACAACCTCCCCGGCAAGCTGGTCCTCCCCGGGTTCACCAGCCCCCTGACCCACCTGACCCTCTACCCCCTGAGGGACCGTATTGGGGTTACGATGGAGTTCTCCTGGGCCTGGCACCTCGCCTCAAAAATAAGCCCCGATGACGCCAAGAACCTCGCCCTCCTCGCCCTCAAGCACCTGGTGGAGCACGGTTTCACAGCAATAGCCTACATGGACCCCCACCCCGAGGCCATCGCCGAGGCCGTGGAGGAGGTGGGCCTGAGGGCCACAGCACTAGTGCCCCTAGACGCGCCCGAGGGCGTGGACCCCGAGGCCCTCGACCGGCTCAGGGAGAGGGGCTTCCCCGCCCAGCCAGCTAGTCTATACGGGGACGAGCCCCGGGGGTCGAGCGTGTACCTTAGGAGGCTTCCCGGGGACCGTGACATGACCCTAGGGGGCCAGATTGGGCCCCGGAGCATAGCCTGCCACCCCGAGTACCAGGGCTTCGGAGACCCTGCGGCCTTCTGCGTGGGCCACAACCTCCAGTACTCCACCCGCTGGCTAAACGG
>JALTXS010000168.1 GCA_027048265.1 Desulfurococcales archaeon | reverse complement strand
CGGCTCGGACACGCTTGTAGCCGCCGGGCCCTGCCTGGGGCCCCTGCTCCATCCACCCACGGCAACGCCCCGGGTGGTTGGGGGAGAAGAGCCGCCCTGGCCGCAAGCAGCCGGCGCCGCCCGGGGGATGAGGAGGCCAGATGCGTTAGCCCCGCGGGGTCAGGCCCGGCCGCACTCTATTATTAGGCCCCACACTTTCCCGAGTCCACCATGGCCCGGGAGTTGTGGAGCCCTTCAGGCTATTAGGGGGTCCAAGGCTACCCCTTCTCGGGGCCCTTTCCTAGTATCACCCTCGCGTCCACGGCCAGGGCGCCCTTCTCATAGACTATTACCGGGTTCACATCCACCTCGGTGACGTGGGGCTCCTCCATCAGGAGCCTCTGGACCCCCATCACGGCGTCGAGGAGGGCCTCCACGTCCCTCTGGGGCATGCCCCTGTAACCATATAGGAGCCGTGAAGCCTTTATTTCACTAACCATGACCCGGGCCTCCTCCCTGGTGAAGGGAGCCACCCTTAGGCTAACATCCCCATACAGCTCCACCAGGACGCCCCCCGCGCCCACTAGGACCGTGGGGCCGAACACCCCGTCCCGAAGCCCCCCCACGATGAACTCAACCCCGCCACCCGGGGCCATCTCCTGAACTAGGAGACCCTCAGGGGTCCTTCCCAGCCTCTGGGCGACCCTCTCCAAAAGCACCTGGGCCCTCTCACCCAGCTCCCCCAGGTCCACGCCCAGCTCCACGCCCCCTACGTCGCTCTTGTGCAGGACCCCCGGGTCCGAGACCTTCAGGGCAAGAGGAGGCCTCAGGCCCTCCCCCCGCACCCTCTCCACTAGACCCTCGAGCCCCCGGGCCTCCACGTAGGTGTGGCGGGGCACCCTCAGCCCATACCGCTCCACCAGGCCCAGGGCCTCGTGCTCCGGGAGCTTCCTCGGCCCCCCCATGAATGATCACCCGCCGCCCTGGATTATGGGGCTTGACTCCTTATAAACACGGCTCGACACAATACTACCATCAGAGACCCCCAAGGGGTGGTGTAAAATGCCAGAGACCCCCGTCAGCGTCACAATACTGGAGGCACTAAGGGAGAAGGGAGCCTCAAACCCCGGCGACATAGTCTCCGCCACAGGCCTCCCCCGATACCTCGTCCTCGCGAGCTTCCAGCTCCTCGAGGAGCTGGGGTTCATAAAATGCATATACTGCAAAGGAGCCCACAAGGTCTACACCCTCACCGAAAAGGGAGAGGAATACCTCGAGCAGCACACACCCACCGCCGAGGCAGAGGAAGCAGAGGAGGCCATAGCCTAGCCCCCTACGCCCCCTGCGCTATAAGGTACTGCAGCTTCTCCTTCATCAAGTTAATAACATTCACATCCACATCCCAGAACTTCTCATCACGGCTAAACGCCAAGAAGGGAAGAGAGTAGCTCCTTATGCTGTCAACATTGAGTATGTAGGCCTTAACATCCCCGCCCAGCAACTGTATGTAGGGCTTAGCCATGTACTTCGTAAACATCAGGTTGTCGACAGGAGTGTAAGCGAACATGAACGCATATTCCCCCGTGATCCTGTTATATGAACCTGACAAGAGGTTGAAAGTCCTTCTCATATAGTCTAGGAAAATAGCAATATTGTAAGGCTCTGTCTTACCCACAATAACCATGTACCCGGCCTCTCTCCTCCTCTGAACGAAATCCTTAAGCCTAATGCCCGTGATGACGCCCTTCTCGAGCAAATGGCTTTTCAGATGCCTCCGCAGCTTGCCCACAGGCTTATTCAACCGCTTCTCCATCTCCTGCAAACTCATCAAGGCGTCAATCTGGTACAGTGAAAGAATTAGGATATCAAGAAGGTCAATAGACACGGGATTGCTATCCCTATACTCCAAGTAATGCTGAGGAGTCTCCCCCCTCTTATATGCCTCCATAAGCTCCTCTGCAAGCATCTCCCAGTTGGTAATACGATAGTTAAAGTAAGGGGGTTTATACAGGTACTTAAGTTCCGGACGATTGCCCAAGGTTATGTCGGTCTCAAAAAGCCTCTCCACAGGTAGCCTCCTCTGAATCTCCTCTACAACATACCCCATGATCTCCTCACGTAGAGGAACATAGAACATGAGAACGCCCC
>JALTXS010000167.1 GCA_027048265.1 Desulfurococcales archaeon | reverse complement strand
AGGCTAACCGCGTCGCTGGTGTCCATCGCGATTATCAGGGTGTCGGGCGGGGTGGTCATCTTCACCTTCTCGGTCTTGACCACAGTCTCCGTCTGCACCTGGGTCTGTACAACGGTCTGCGTCTGGGCTACGGTCTCGGTCTGCACGACCGTCTCGGTCTGCGCTACCGTCTGGGCCTGTGTGACGGTCTTGGTCACTGTCTGGGTGGCGGTCTGCGTCACAGTCTGCGTGACCGTCTCGGGAGCCCCGCCTCCCTTTAGGGCAAGGGCGGCGAGGAGCACGATTATGATTACCACGAGGACCCCTATGACCATGTTGCTCTGGGCCACGCGTATCACCTAAAGGCTACAATTCTCCACGCTTTACGATGATTAACACTTGATGAATGTGTACTAGTAATAAACTTTACCACCCGCCCACAACAGTGGAAACCCACAAACTTTCCCAACAGGACACGGGAGGCCAGCCCCCACGTGGGGGTTGGGAAATGGATAATTTCCACAAATACGCATATAATGCCCATGATTACCATTGACGACACCCCGTATCCCATGAGAGGTGGAAGAATGCCCCGGAAGAAACCCTACGTGTTCGTGACCAGGGAGCTCCCCGGAAAGGCCCTGGAGAGGCTGGGGGAGTACTACGAGGTGGAGGTTTGGAGGAAGATACCCCCGCCCCCGAGGGATGTGCTCCTTGAGAAGGCCCGTGAGGCCGACGCCCTCGCCACGCTCTTGACGGACAAAGTGGACAAGGAGCTCATAGACCAAGCAGCCCGCCTCAGGATAGTGTCGCAGTACGCGGTGGGCTACGATAACATCGACGTGGCCTACGCGACGCAGAAGGGCATCTACGTGACCAACACCCCCGGGGTTCTAACGGACAGCACCGCTGACCTCACCATGGCCCTGCTCTTGGCAGTAGCGAGGAGGATTATAGAGGCCCACGAGTTCGTCAAGAAGGGCGAGTGGAGCCGATATGGCACCGGGTGGCACCCCATGCTCCTCCTCGGCACCGAGCTGAGGGGCAAGACCCTGGGCATAATAGGCATGGGACGCATAGGCCAGGCGGTGGCTAGGAGGGCCCTGGGCTTCGGGATGAGGATAATCTACTACAGCCGCAAGAGGCTCCCCCCCGAGAAGGAGGAGGAGCTCGGCGGCGCCAAGTACGTGAGCCTAGAGGAGCTGCTCAGGCAGAGCGACTTCGTCAGCATACACACGCCCCTAACCCCCCAGACCCGGTACATGATAGGCGAGAAGGAGCTCAAGATGATGAAGCCAACCGCCTACATCGTGAACACCGCAAGGGGCGCGGTGATTGACACCAACGCGCTCGTGAAGGCCCTCAAGGAAAAGTGGATAGCCGGAGCAGCCCTCGACGTGTTCGAGCAGGAGCCCCTGCCCGAGGACCACCCCCTACTGGAGCTAGACAATGTTGTACTAGCCCCCCACATAGGGAGCGCCACCTGGGAGGCCCGCACCGCCATGGCGGACCTGGTGGCGGAGAACCTGATAGCCTTCGCCCAGGGCAGGGTGCCCCCCACCCTGGTGAACCCCGACGTGCTCAAGGTGAGGAAGCCGGGGTTCGAGGAGTACCGGGAGGACCTGGAAGAATAGAGGCGTGGAGGGCCGGGTGTGAGCAAAACAACCCCGGCCCACTTCCCCAGGGGGCCTGGGTTTAGGGTTTTATTGTTATTTTTCCATCAACCCTCTTCTTGGCACGCTCGAAGGCCTCCAGCGCCTGGGAGAGCGGGTAGCGGCTGGTTATTATGCGGGTCATGTCAATCTTGCCCGCCGCCATGAGCCTTATCACGTTCCGGAAGGTTCCCCAGCCCGAGTGGCCCTGGCTTCCGAAGACCTGGGCTCTCCTCACCTGGAGGACCTCGAGGTACATGGGGGTCTCCTGGGGCGCTCGTCCTATCCAGGTTATCTTGGCACCTATTGCCAGGCTTTTGAGCATCTGGGGCAGGGTGCTCAGGGGCGCTCCCGCGGCCTCCACGTGCATGTCCGCGCCCTCCCCCCCGGTTAGCTCGAGTATCTTCTCCCAGGGCTGGGTGCCTTTCTCCGTGAGCTCCCGGGGGTCGAAGACGTGGTCGGCGCCCATTGCCTTGGCCAGCTCCCTCCGCACGGGGCTAACGTCGAAGGCTATCACCAT
>JALTXS010000166.1 GCA_027048265.1 Desulfurococcales archaeon | reverse complement strand
CCCAACCTCAGCCCCGGCGTGCGGGCGGCTAACGCGATTCACGTGCTTGACGAGATAAGCCAGGACCCCAACATGCCCGTCCACACCCGCATAGCCATTTGGAACATAGTGAGCCTTCTCGAGACCGTACGTGACTAGTTATTAGCCCTCCCGAACAACTTCTCTCCCCACCGGGTGCCCCAGCCTTGTCAAGCGAGCCCATACCAGTTAGGGTAAGAGGCCCCTTTGCAACCTCCCTCTCCAAGCTCCTCCATGACGCGGGTTTCAAGCTCACCCAGCCCAGCAGGGTCATGGCGGAGAGACTCGGCCTCCCCGAGACGGACGAGCCAGCCAAGGCGACTGTGAAATCCGTTGAGGAGCAGGGGCTTGACCTGCTCATAGTGGGCACCCCCGCGGCACACGACCGTGTCCTAGAGGTGCTCCGCGAGAGGCTCGCGCTATCAAGCTTCTCAACCTCGACGCTTGAGCAGTACTCTACCATAGTCGTGGAGGTAGTAGGCGAGGAGAACGGGAGGTGCATGGCCCAGCACCGGGGCCTCAGGATCCACCTGGAGACGCGCGCGTGCATCCCCGGAAAGGTGACCACAGCCTACGTCAGGAGGGCCCCCACGGACCCGGAGTCCCCGCCCTTAGCTAGGGAGGGGTTCAGCATACTCATGGACACGCTCATACTCTTCGACTCCGGTGGGGTTAGCTTCAGTAAGCACATATACGACTTGGAGCGCACGGCCTACCTGGAAAGCCTATCGCTTAAGGCGAGGCAACGGGGACTGGGGATAAGGTGGAGGAGCAACGCAGCCCGGGCCCCAAGGGAGCTTGTTGAGAGGGAGCTAGAGCAGGCTCTCGCGAAGGCGGAGGAGCTCATGAGCCCCCTAGCCGCCTCCTCCCTGGCCCCGGGGGAGGTCCTAACAAGGGGCAACCGCATAACCCTCTCCACCCTATCGCTTCCCGACAAGAGGCTCCTGGACGACATAAGGTCGGACATAGTACCCACCATATCCCACCACCACAGCGTTAAGACCGCTGGCCCTATGCTGGACAAGATAGTCAGCTACAGCGAGTACCTGGTGGAGAAGGGAGGCCTCGACCCCGGGGCTCTGGGGAGACTAGCCTGGTCCTACGCGTGGGAGTTGCTGGCTGGCTCAGCCCGCCTCACTATCTACCATGCTACCCCCGAGGCCAGGGTCGCTAGGATGGGCCCTGCGAGGGTCAAGCAGGTGGATGGGAGTGGTAGGAGCCTTGTCCTGGAGAGGCTGGTCAAGCAGGATGGTGTTTATGATGGTCTGGGGGTGGAGAAGAGGAGGGGCGACCGAATATTGACGGCTGTCCTTGACGGGGCATGGGGACTCATACACGCCTACCTGGACAATGATGGTAACGTCAAGGGCCTCTACTTTAACATAAACACCCCACCCGAGCCCGGCGAGGGCTTCCTGAGGTACCTGGACCTCCACATAGACGTGGTGCACGTGCCTGGCCGGGGGGCGGAGGTCATCGACAGGGATAAGCTAGAAACAGCACTGGCGGGCAACCGGGTGGGGGAAAAGCTATACAGGAGAGCCCTCGAAGCGGCTGAGAGAGCTCACAACGCCCTCTCAAACCTAGGTGACCTAACTGCCGATGAGGGAGAATTGGTCGACAAGATGCTCGCACTACTGAGGGAAGTCGCCGGATAGCAGCATGGAGATGGTTAGGTTGAGCGACCCCGCCAGGATACTATACCGGCTGGACGGACGCGGGTACAAGGCCTATCAGGAGCTACGTGGGCGTGTTCTCCAGCTCCCCGGGGGCATCCGTGGGAGGCTGGTCAAGATCCAGGCTGACCCCTTCGCCCCACCCAGCCTGCTTGAGATGGAGTACCACAGCCCAGAGCTGACACGACACGCGGAACAATGCAGTGGTTGCGCCAAGCCCCTGCTCGACTACCTCTACCGTGTCCTCCACCAGACCCTCCCCAAGTACAGCCGGAGGAGGGGTGAGGGAAAAAGCGGAGAGCTGTCACTCCCCCGCCCAGGGCCCATAGTGCTGTGGAGGAGGGCCCTCCAACTAGACCTGGGAAAAGGCATGCTGAGGGCACTGGTAAGGGTGGGCCTACCCTCCACAAGGAGGAGGGTGATGGCACGCGAGGCTGTGGAGACTCTGGAGGGCGCCGCCAG
>JALTXS010000165.1 GCA_027048265.1 Desulfurococcales archaeon | reverse complement strand
ATGGGCCTGGGGCGTACGGGGAGATTCTGGGCCATAGAGCACTACGGTACTGCCCCCGACTACATACTCTTCGGGAAGGCGGTAGGCGGGGGCCTGCCCCTCTCGGGCATAATCTACAAGGAGGGCACAGGCTACAGTGAGTACGGTTACCACTCCAGTACCTTCGGGGGCAACATAGTGGCCCTAGCTGCAGCGGAGGTCGTCATAGAGGAGGCCGAGAAGCTCCTCCCCCATGTAGAGGAAATGGGAAGATACCTGGGCAGGCGGCTGAGAGAGGTGGCGGAGGGACGTGACAGGGTGGGCGACGTGAGGGGCCTGGGCCTCGCGTGGGCTCTGGAGTTCGTGAAGGAACCCCGAAGCAAAGAGCCCGACCCGGAGGCCAGGAACCGTTTCATAAAGGAGGTTGTAAGGAGGGGCCTCATCCTCATAGGATGCGGGGACTCCGCCGTCAGGTTCATACCCCCCCTGAACGTGGGCAGGGAGGAGATAGACACGGCCATGGAGATTGTGGAACAGGCCCTAGACCAGGTGCTGGGACCCAAGAGTGCGTGAGAAGGGGGATGTCATGAGGCTGGGCATACTTAGCGACTCGCATGATAACATTGCTAACGCGAAGAGGGCAGTGGAGCTACTTGTAAAGGAGGGCTCGCAGGCCATAATGCACCTCGGCGACTACGTGGCGCCCTTCACCCTAAAAGCCATACTCGAGACCCTGCCCCCGCAGGTCCCCTTCTATGGGGTGTTCGGCAACAATGATGGGGAGAAAAAGGGGCTCCTAGAAGTAGCGGACAAGAGGAAGGCTCTTCTCACAGACCCTCCCCATTCCCTAGAGCTTGCAGGGCTGAGGATTCTCCTGCTACACGGCTTCGGTTCCCCGGGCCTCACGAGGGAAATTGCTGAGGCCCTCGCCTCCTCAGGAAAGTGGGACGTCATCCTCTACGGCCACACGCATG
This sequence comes from Desulfurococcales archaeon, assembly GCA_027048265.1. Lineage (GTDB taxonomy): Archaea > Thermoproteota > Thermoprotei_A > Sulfolobales > Fervidicoccaceae > JALTXS01. Next base: position 1,224 of record JALTXS010000165.1, on the reverse strand, counting down.
AGAAAGACAACAGGAGGATTGGGAAAACCCTCCTCGTTAACCCGGGGGAGACGGCGGGGGCCCTGAACGAGCCCAGCGTGGCTCTGCTTGACTTGTATTCCATGGAGGCCAGGATTATATGGTTATGAGGGCTTCTACCTGGTTCTTCTCTCTAGAAAATCAGATGCTTTCTCCAGGTTCTTGAATGGCTCTGGAGTGGCGCTGCATCTCCCTTTGTTGCCCAGGATATACTCTATCACGTTCCCTACATCTCTATGGAACCCCCTTTTATGCATCCCCAAGAGGGGTCTTATGCAGTCCCAGAGAACCCTTGGAGCCAGCCTTGCGTTCCTCTCCTGCTCGAAATGCCCGGGCAGAGGAAAGGCGAGTGTAGGTAGGCCCAGGGCCGCGTGGGTTGTCAAGGTTGTGAGCCCCGCGGGGGCTATGCTTGCGTCGAAGGCCCTGAGGAACCGTGGTAGGAGAGGCCTCTGGCCAATAGGCAGTTCCACTAACCTGGTTCCGACAAGACGTCTCCGGGAGTTCCCGGGGAGAGTGCCTGTGGCGAGGAAAACAAGTGCGTCGCCAATGGGTGAGCGGGATAGTATTTCAATGAGCTCCCGGTATCCTGCCCGCGTGCCCCCCAGGGCGGCGAGCATCCACGGTCTGTCCATGTCCTCGGGCTCCAGTCCCAGTGAGTCGGAGAGCGCGAGACGCGCCTCCTCCCGGGATAGCGCCTCAGACTCTAGGAGGGCGGGGAGGGGGCCAATCCACTCGACCCCCTTCTCCCTAGCCCAGTCACCCACCCGGGGGCCCCATAGTATCATCCATTTCTGCCTCTCCCTCCGTGGGTCCTCGAGGCCCACGTGTAGTATGGTGTGGAACCTCTCCAGCCTCCTCTTCAAGTACCGGTTGACTGCGAGAGCCGCCGCCAGGCTGGACACGCCCGTGGGAGTGTAGTGGAGGAAGTCGGCCATATAGACGCGAGTGGTGGAGGAGGAGAGAAAACGGGGGCTCTCCAGGAGCTCCCAGGACTCGTCTGCCAGTACAAGGTCATAACCGTCGAAATCCAGGGCCTCCTCAACCACTCGGGCATTCCGCTGGGCTATCCTCTGCTCCTCCAAAGCCATCCTGAGGCCAATAAGGCCCCTGCCCGTTGCCTCATACCATCTTTCCACAATGGGTGATATAGGCTCCAGCTTCTCGCTCAAGGGCGCTAGAGGAGCCCCCCAGGCGCGGACATATCCG
>JALTXS010000164.1 GCA_027048265.1 Desulfurococcales archaeon | reverse complement strand
CAACAAACTCTACATCCCACCACGCTATCCCAATGCTTGGCCGGGGCCTCTCCACCTTACGCGAGCTATGGGCGTGAGGATGCCGTTGAGGCATGGAAATGCGCATCTAAGGTGGTAGAGACCTGTATGGGGTGTTTGGAGGGGTGCGTCTTAGGATTCCTGAGAATAGGCTGGCCTGGTGGAGGGAGATGTTGGGGCGGGTGGAGCTTCTTGTGGAGAGGCCCGAGAGGGGCTGGGGCCCGTCACAGTTGTTGTGCATGGGAGTGTGGTGAGGGGGGATTTCAACCTGTGGAGCGACGTGGACGTGGTTCTTGTTAGCAGGTTTTTCGAGGGAATGGGTGTCCTTGAGAGGCTTGGGGTGGTGGAGGAGATTAGGCCTCCTGGGGTCGAGGTAGTCCCCCTGGCCCCGGGAGAGTTTTTGGCGTCTCTGAGCCCCCCGGGGTGCTTGGAGGAGGGCTTTCGAGCGGGACTATGTTGTCGCGTGGAATGACCTTGGCCTCGCTGGGAAGCTTCCTGAGAAAGGGCGGGTGGCTGAGAGCCTAAGAGGTCTACTGGAGAAGCTCGGTGGAAACACTGTTGGGTAAGGAGAGGGCTAGCGGGGCCCTGTGCGGGAGGCCTCCCTTATTATCTCCCGGAGGGGCTGGGGGTCCTCGCCCTCCTCCATGCTTGCCTGGAGGAGGTGAACGAGGGTTATGAGCTCCTCGGCCTCCAGGCCACCCTGGCCGGGGGCTAGGTTGTTGCGTAGCTGAAGCCTGCTCCGGGCCAGTTGGAGGGCCTCCCTCAGCACCATCTGGGCTACGCTCTTCTCCCCCATCTCGTAGAAGTCGAGGGCGAGGGTGGCCAGGTAGAGGACCTCCCTCCGGAGCTCCTCGAGCTCCTGTCCCAGTATCCGAGTATAGCTTGCGTCAAGTCCCACCATTTCATCACCTCTCTAAACAGTTCTAGAGGGCTTAAATATGTAGTAGAAGTAGGCCCCGCGTGGGGTGCTTACTATATTATATTAGGTGGCCCACTAATTTAAGAGGAGCCCCTCTGTAGTATCTCATAACACTGGAAGAGTAATACTGTGGCCAACACCCTAGGCTGGGGCACCTGGCCAGGTAAGGTTTAATACACTCGCACGGTCCAGACATGTTGAGGAAACACCCATACTTCTCCAAATAGTGAACGGGGAGAGAGGTATTGCGGGAGGAGGCCAGGATAGTACACGCGGCCGACATACACATCGGCGCCCGTCCCATGGGATTGGAGGAGAGGGAGAGGGACCTCCTTGAGACATTCACCCAGCTCGTAGACCTCGTTTTAGAGGAGAGGCCCCAGGCCCTCCTGATTGCAGGAGACCTCTTCGACCTCCCCCGTCCCGAGCCCCGGTTTGTAAGACTAGCCCTGAGACAGCTGCAGAGGCTGGTTGATAAGAGTGTGAGGATAGTGGTTGCCCACGGAGAGCATGACACCCCGGGTAGGGTCCAGGACACCATCCTCCAGGTCCTCGAGACCGCGTTGGGGGACGGGGGGTTCTTCAGAGCCCCCCTGGGCCTGGGCGCCTCTAGCTTAGAGGATTTGGCCAAAAAGAGTATCGTGGACCTGGGGGCCCTGAGGGTCATAGTCTTCCCCTTTAGGAGGGGTCCCCACGAGCAACGCAGGCAGTATGCTCAGGCCCTCATGGAAAGGTACAAAACCCTGGTCCGTGACCTCGAGCCCCCCAGGGTCTTCCTGGGCCATTTCAGCCTGGGCGAGGTCCTGGAGTTCGATAGCCTGGTCTCCTCCCGCGACCTTCCCCCAGTAGAGTACGCCGCCATGGGCCATGTCCATAACCGACGCATAAACCCCCCAAGCGAAGACTCCCCCGCTTATGCCTACCCGGGCAGCCTGGAGCCCCTCAACCTAGACGAGGCCAAGCACAGTTTCAAGAGAGGCCCCCTCATAGTAGACCTCCCCACAAGAGGAGAGCCCCGCGTAACCGAGGCCCCCCTGGAAACACGTCCCCACGTCTTCGCGGAAGCCCAGGTGAGGAGCACCCTTACCCTTCAACAAGACCTCACCACCGCCATCGACAAGACCCTCGGCAAAACACACCAGTTAGCAAAGGCCCCCCTGGTTATCCTAAAAGCCCTACTCCCCCCGGGCATCGCCGCTAGGACCGTGGAGGGCGAGGCCCGGCGCATAGCGGAGAGGAGGCGGGTTCTCCTCCGTGTCATCCTTGATTGGAGGGAGGA
>JALTXS010000163.1 GCA_027048265.1 Desulfurococcales archaeon | reverse complement strand
AGCCTCGGTATCCGGGAGAGCTCCCGGAACCATATTGTGAGCTCCTCCAGCAGGGGGTCGCGTGGGGGCCGGTAGCTCTCGGTCAGGCTGCAGGGGTCTCGAACCCGGGGGTTCTCCCGAGAGTAGGTCTCGCAGAAGACCCCTCTTGCTATGAGGCTGTGCTCGAAAAGCATAATCCTATAAGCAACACCCGCGGGGCCCCGGGTTTCTATCTCGTGGGCGAGAAGCGTGGCCATGGCCTCAATGTCCTCGGTGGAGAGCCCCTGTTCTCGTAGCTTCTCCTTAAGCTCCTGGGGGTCCCGGCGGGCTATCTTCCACACCATGGGCTGGCTGAGCCCGGTTATGCGGGCGAGCCGGTTCTGGCTGAGGCCCTTCTCGAGGAGCTTGTGGAGGGCGAGTTCTCTCAGGAGAGGGGTTATTCTCCTCGAGACATGCTCGGCGGGGCTGTGCAATCACCTGCACCCTATAACCTGGTTATTGTACTTACTATAAAAATATATTCCGAGCAGGGTCAAAACAGTGAATGATTCAACCCCCGTTAACCACACGATCTAATAACCCGGTTATTGGGTGAGGGCTAGCCATGGCAAGGAGCTTCACCCAAGCCCTCGACTTGGCCCCCTGGAGCGGCCCCCACTGGAGGCTCTTCACCCTCATAAGCCTCAACTACGCGCTCAACGGCATAATGTTCAGCATAGCCCCCGTCCTCGCCTACATCGTGGCGCCGGAGAGCGCCCTCCTCATACTCGCCGCCAACCTCCTCAGCGAGGCCCTGGGCGCCGTGCTCCTGGGCGCCTTCGCGGACAGGTACGGGCGGAAGAACATGTTCATGCTCAGCCTAGCCCTTGAGAGCGCCTCCCTCATACTCCTCTTCCCCCTCCACCAGGACCCCACCGCCTTCCTTGTGCTCACCAGTATAATGACCTTCGGCGTGGGGGGAGAGTTCGGGGCCGCCTACAGCCTGATAGCAGAGCTCGCCCCCCGGAGGCACAGGGGCAAGGCCCTGGTGCTGGCAACAAACTTCTGGAACATAGGCGCAGCAGTGTTCGCGGGGCTCGCGCTCATAGTCCAGCAGCTGGAGGCCGATGTGGGCGTGCAGGTCCGGGTTCTCCTTGCCTCCGCCCTCGGTACAGCAATCGTTGTGGGCCTGGCGAGGATAGCCCTCCCCGAGTCCCCCCGCTGGCTCGTCTCCCGGGGACGAGTTGAGGGTGCCAAGAAAGTGCTGGAGGCACTGGGCATAGAGGCCGGGAGCCTGGACTACACCCTGCCCCCCACCAGCTCCATCGGGCTGGGGGAGGCACTGTCACGTTACAGGTTCCGCTTCCTCGTACTAGCCATAGTAACGGTGACCCAGTACGTTACCTACGGGATGCTCGCCTACTACGCCCCCTACGCCCCCGGCTTCGCCTTCGGCGTCGAGCTGGCCCCCACCATAGTCCTCGTAGCCAACGCCGGTGCGAGCATCGGGGGCCTCTTCCTCGCCGCCTACATTGACAAGAGCAGGCGCAACGCCCTCCTAGCAGCCTTCGCAGGAGGCCTGGCCACCGCCCTCCTCATAATATGGGCCCACAGCCTCGGGGCCAAAGGCCTCTTCCTAGCCCTAGTCTTCGCCAACCTCTGGTTCAGCGAATGGGCCTGGGGCGGGCTCAGCAGCCTCCAATCCGAGCTCTTCCCTACCGGGGTCAGGGCCAGCGTCGTGGGCCTCCTGACAAGCCTCACCGGAGTGGCCGGCGCCCTCGTCGTCTACTCCTCCACCCTGCTAACGGCAGGGGGCTTCCTAGCGACCGCCGCCCTCCTCTGGGCCCTAGGCCTCGCCGCAGCCCTGACCTGGAGGCTAAAGGGCAGGGAAACCGCCGGAGCCCCCATAGAGGAGCTCGAGTAATAACCCCACACTGTTTTTCTTGCATTTCTAGAAACAAGCTCCAACGTGTAACCTTGGGGGCTAAATTCTAAAATATCCGAGGCTACACACACCTGCAGGAGACCCAAACACCCGGGTCCCCCCATGTTCTAGAGGGAGGTGCCAATAAGTGAGCCCGAGCATCGACTCCTATGAGCGGACGCTCTTCATAGTAACAATAGCCTCCACGAGGACCTCCACCATAGAGGGCATAAGCATAGCCGGCCCCACTGCTGAGGCCACCCTACTCACCCCAGGGCTGGATGTGGAGTACCTCCTCCTCGGCAAGCCCCGGAGCCTAAACGTGGTCCCCGTGAGCCCCCAGGGC
>JALTXS010000162.1 GCA_027048265.1 Desulfurococcales archaeon | reverse complement strand
ACGAAGGCTAGTAGGAAGGCCGCCAGCACCCCCGCTAGCTCCCCGGCTATCCTCCGCACAAGCAGGTAACCCGCTAATATCATGAAGAAGCCTGCCAGGGCCGGCTCTACTACGCTGTACTCCTTAATCGTGAGGCCTAGGGCCTTTGCGAGGGGGTAGGTGATGGCGAAGATCATGCTGCTGAGGGGGTACTCCGTGTGGGTGAAGTCCCTTCCCCAGGGGTACCAGAATAGCCTGGCCTCGGGCTCCTCGGCTGGGTTCAAGTGGTACCAGTACTGGGGACCGTTGAGCGCTAGTTGCTTGTTCATCCAGTACATTATCCAGGGGTCGTTGGCGTGGAGCTCATAGCCGTACCTGAGCGCCGGCTGCATTCTCAGCAAGAATCCCGCTAGGGCTATGAAGACTACTAGAACGAGGGCGAACCACTTCTTGTAAGCCTCTATTGTGTGGAGAAGCGTCGTCACGGCGCTCTCTGCGGTACTGCCTACGCCTCTTTCCTTCTTGGAGGCCTTGTTTTTCCTCCTCCGCGCCATATCCTACACCCATCGGCGGCCTGAAGGTAGGCATTGGTTGGTTCTTGTTATCCCCGGTTAGGTGCATAATAAAGGTTAATAGAAGCGGGCTGTCAAAGACCCGGTTATTACCATGCGCGAGCCCGGTTTCCGGGCGTAAACCCTAGGCTTTCGGTGTAGGGGTGTTTTAAACGAACCCGGTTATTCGGTGGGTCTTTAACTTTTATACAAATAGAAGGGACATGAGGTAGTGGGGGAGAGGCTTGTCAACCGGTGTTGAGAAGAGGGTTTTCTCCCTCAGCCTCGAGTCCAAGGTTGATTACTACATCGAGATTATAGAGAATGCTCGAAAGGCCTATGAGAAGGCCTTTAGGACTGGCAGCTATCCCCCCTCCATGGTCAATGCCTCCCTCGAGTCCATGGAAGCCACAGTTCACAGGCTTGCTATCATAAAGTCCCTCCTCTCCAGATACAGGCTAACACTGCTCAACCATTACCTGGAGGAGGCCCTGAGAGAGGCACGGGGAATAAGATACTCGATAAAGCAGGGCCTCGTCTACCCCACCATAGCATCCAAGCTAGAACAGATAGTGTCAGAAATCGAGTACGACCTTAGGAGCCTCCTACGCGCCTAGAGGGGTAGGGAAGCCTCACTGGGAGAGACTCGTGCTTACAGCGTATTTCCTGAGGGGGCAGGTATCGGAGTACTTCTCACAGTTCTCTACCTCGTACTTGGTGAGGAGTCGGTCCAGTACCCTGCAGTATGCTACATAGGAGCCCTCGTATCTCCTCAGCGTGTACTCGGGGCAGGTGCTCTCAACCTTCCTCTCGAGAATGTGGAGGAGGGGGTAGGGCTTCTCCTCCAGCCCGGCAGAGGGCTGGAAGGCCTCAAGCCCTCGCTCCCCGGGCTTAACGAAGAACCTGCACCTGGTGTAGACCTCCTCGGGTCCCTCGCAGACTTCCTCCCTAACGATGTCTGGCCTCGGCTCCAGGTGGAGGGGGGACATGCAGACTCCGTTGCGGTAGTAGGGACAGGGCATATAATCTCCACCCCGTAATATCATCCATTCCAACATGGAATTGCCGGGGTTTTTAACATGGACTCAGACGCGGATTCGACGCTCACCCAAGCCGCGTAGGTTGCGCGGGTCACTCTTTTTGAGAGCCTCATCATCGCCGCCTCGGGCTGGGGGGTTACTGTTTTATTAGAGGTAGGAGCGTATAAAATAAACCCGCCACCAGAGCCCGTGGAGGGGAGAGGTCTTGGAGGACCCCGAGATCGAGCCAGGGAGCGGCGGGGAGGGTAAGGACCCCGAGATGGAGCGCTGGGTCCAGAAGATGATACGCTCCGCGAAGCAGTATCACAAGCTCTGTCCCTACTATGACAAGAAGACCCTGCAGTGCTTCCTCAGGCTGGGGGAGAAGTGTGACCGTGACGGCAGGTTCGAGACCTGCCCCGTGTTCATAGAGTTCCTCGAGAACAAGTACGTCGAGTACACGAACAAGGGCCGCACACCGCCCATGGACTTCCTTGACATAACCCTCTAGTGGGGCACCAGCCTCCCTCCTCTGGATGGTGTCTCTTTCCTTGCCCTGCCAGCTTCTTTTCATAGTAGACCATGACATGACCCTGGTCGACACGCTGGGCGTCTTCTACCGCACCTACAGGGACGCCTGCCTCCTCAAGGCGGGCAGGAGGGTGGGGATCAGGGAGTTCTTGGAGAGGTTTTGCAGCGACAGCCTTCGCGAGCCCCCGGGTGTCGACGCTCTCGACTTCTGGTCCTACTTCAAGGACTCATACAGGGCCCGGGGGCGGGATGACCTTAGGCCCATGCCGGGGGCTAGGAGGCTGCTAGAGGAGATAAGGAGGCGGGGCCATTTGGCGGTCGTGGTCTCGGGGAGGGGGAGGCCCGAGGTCATTGAGCGCGAGCTCGCCATGGCAGGCCTCGTAGACCTAGTTGAGAGTGTACACACTGTAGGTGGGAGAGGGTTTGGTAAGGCAAAAATTTTCAGGAGACTCGCAGAGGCCGCGGGCCTGCCATGTGTGGCCGTTGGTGACTACAAGATGGACCTGTCGAGCGCGGTGGAGGCCGGGTGTCTTCCCGTGGGCGTGACTGCTGGATGCAAGGACCCTGAGTCCCACCGCAGGGCGGGGGCCTCGGTCGTCGTGTCTAGTCCCGGTGGCCTCGTCCCCCTGCTAGGCATGGTTGAGGGGAAGGCATGTCCTAGGGAATGAGGGCCAGCTTGTAGAGGGCCATCATGGCCGCTAAGGCCAGCAGGGGGGTGGCGGAGAGGGTCCGGGGGTCTTGTTTGAACTCTGTTATCAGCGTTGCCACGTGCATGCTGGCGAGTGTGAGGAATCCCAGCTTGGCGCCGGGCTGTGTCGCCTGCTGTGTTAGCTCTAGGTATAGGGGGAGGAGGGCGTAGGGTGCGAGGCTTATGGCCGTGTACTCGATCCTCTCCCTGAGACCCCTTACCTCGGCTATGGTTGTATACTCCTCGTAGCCCGGTATCCTAACTGCTGGCCCCCTTGTGGTTAGTGTGAGTTGGGCTTTTTTCCCGAGGAGGTGGGCTGTGGCTAGGTGTATGAGCTCGTGTATGACGACCCCTGCTAGGAGTATTAGGACGTAGAGCCCCATTTGCCCCAGTATAGCGTCTTTGAGCTCCATGGTACATCGGTTTGGTTTAGTTTCGACGTGTTTTAAGAAACTATCACCGTTAGTTACGGCATTGTGTATTACCCTAGGTTTGAGAAGTAGGCGGGCGAGGGGTGGGACAGGGGGAATATTTTCGGAGAATGGTGTAACCCCCTGCGGGGGCTAGAAATACTTTCGCCCAGGTAGGGCTGGTTCTCCTGAGGCCCCCTCCAGAAGCTCGTAGCGTCCATCATGGTACTGCTTGACCATACCCCTCCGTACAAGCTTGTAGAGGGTCCTCCTGATCTTCTCCTCGCTGGCCGTTGCCTCCAGGTAGGAGTGTATTTCACGCACAGTCATTGCACGCCCGTTCTCCCTGAGTATCCCGACTATTATCCCCTCGAGCTCGTCCTCGTGGGGCGCGATCATAACCACGATGTCGTCGTCCTCGTAGATGACCCGGGAGGGGGCCGTCTCTAGTCTCATGCTCACGGTCCCACCCTGCATAGAACAATATGTTTATTTGCCGAGGGTTAAAAGCCGGGCGATCGAATAATATCACCGCCCCAAAAGAGCCACGTGCCTCAGGAACCCTTTTTATACAAAGAGGAGCCCATGACCTCTAGTAACCATGAGGCTCAAGGGGTGCCCCCGACGTGAAGTGGCCCCGCCACTACATAAGCGTCCTAGACCTAGCACCGGGCGAGATGAAGAGAGTTATAGACCTGGGGCTATCGATGAAGAGGAACTACTACAGGGGCAAGCGCAGTATGGACATCCTCCGGGACAGGTCATTTGCCGTTTTCTTTGAGAAGCCCAGCACCCGGACCAGAGTGAGCTTCGACGTCGCGATAAGGCAGCTTGGGGGACATCCCGTGATACTCTACGCGAGCGAGCTACAGCTAGCACGTGGAGAAACCGTCGCCGACACCGCCCGGGTGCTCTCACGCTATGTCGACGGCATAATAGCCCGCGTCAAGAAACACGCTCACCTAGAGGAGATGGCCCGATACTCTAGCGTCCCGGTAATAAATGCCCTGAGCGACAGGGAGCACCCGGTCCAGGTTCTGGGAGACCTCATGACCATAAAGGAGAAGCTCGGAAGCCTCGAGGGGGCCCGAATCGCTTTCCTAGGCGACGGGACGGACAACGTCCTCTACAGCCTGCTATTGGCCGCTGCCGCCCTCGGGCTCGAGATACGCGTAGCCGCCCCGCAGAGGTTCTGGCCCGAAGAGGACGTGCTCTCCAAGGCCCGGCAGCTCGCTAGCGAAAGCGGGGCAGTGATAAGGCTCACCGAGGACCCTGTGGAGGCGGTGCGGGGGGCCAACGTTGTTTACACTGACGTGTGGGTGAGCATGGGCCGGGAGGAGGAGGCCGGTGAGAGGCTGAGGCTAATGAACCCCTACCAGGTTAACACAGAACTGTTGGAGAATGTTGGGGGGAGCTACATTTTCATGCACTGCCTCCCCGCCCACAGGGGGCAGGAGGTCACCGATGAGGTCATCGACGGGCCTAATAGTGTAGTCTGGGATCAGGCCGAGAACCGTCTGCACATACAGAAGGCCCTCTTGTACTACCTCTACACCAGAAGGGAGGAAAAGAAATAGGAGGGAACCCGGGGGCTCAGAGGAATCCTAGAACCTTGGAGAGGTCGAGCTCAGCCACCGCCACGGGATACTTTATCCCAAGCCTCTCAAGCACCGCGGGGGACACCTCGCCCACCCTCCCCGCGAGAACACTGTTCACCAGAAGGTTGGCGCTCCTCCCCCTTATGAAGCCCGGGTGGTCCCTCTTCTCAGTAGAGGGCCTGAGGCCCAGGGCCCTTACCAGGGCGTAGACGGGCGCCTGAATGTCCTCGAAGCTTACGCTGTCGTCCATCACAGCCATGCCCAGGCTCAGGGTCTCCTCAAGAACGCCACCACGTTGGGATACCGTGGCCACCGTGCCCACCTCGTGTATCCTTAGGGGGAGCCTAGCCCCCTGGCTCTCCCTCAGCGTGAGCAGGAGGCTGGGCACCATGCTGGCCCTGAACTGGGCCATCTCCGCGCTTATGGGATTGACAAGCCTCACGGGCTCTCTGCGTGGGGGGAGGTACTCCTCGTTAATCCAGGAGGGCACGAGGGTGAAGGTGTGCATCTCCATGAAGCCCATGCCCGCGGCCAGCTCGGATGCCTCTCTCGAGAGCCTCTCCAGGGGGTCCTCTCGGGGCCGGAGCATCTCCCTCGGAGGCGTCAGTGGGAGGCGGTCATATCCTTGGGCCATTGCGATGTCCTCTACAAGGTCTATGGGGTGTAGTATGTCCAGCCGGTACTCGGGGTAAGTGGCCCTTATCGTCCCCCCATCGACGTGGGCCTCCCAGCGCATCCTCTCCAGCCTCTCTGCCGCCTCCTCTCCGGTTAGGCTGGTGCCTAGGCTCCGGTTCACGTAGTCGACGCTGGCCTCCAGGGTCCCCCTCTCCAGGAGGGGGTGGTGCTCCATCTCCCCCGTGGGCAGCTCGACCTTTATGCGCCCAATCGCGGCAGGCCTCCTCTCCGCAAGGGTGCTTGTCAGGAGGTCTAGGGTCTTATAGACTGCCTCACGGTCTGTCCCCGTCACGTCTATTAGGAGGTTCCGAGTCCCAGGCTCGAGGCGCGTCACATCCGAGTTTATAACGGGGGGGAGGCTGATTATCTCGCCCCCTGAGAATATGGCGGGGTGCAGGGAGTCGTCCCTAAGGCTTATCGTCCCATACTCCCTCCCCTGCTCGGTCTGGGAGAGGGTCTCGGCGATGCTCATGACCCTACCCGTGTGGAGGGGGGTCATCTTCTCGTCGAGCCGGGCCTCCCTGTAGACTAGTTGGGGAGAGGGAAGCTTGTCCAGGTCATGTATGCCTATGGCGACCTTCCTCCTCTTCCTCCCCACGGTTACGTGGAGCTTCTCCTGGAACTGTATAAGCTCCTCGAGAACACCCCCCGTGAGAGGGTAGTCGTAGACAACCGCGACTCCTATGTAGGGGCGGCTTGGTACTCTCTCGACCCTGAGCATGATACCAGTGTCCCCCGAGACGCGGAGCCGGGGGAGGCCCACCTCCACGCCCAGGAGGCCCCGGAGGGCCCTAGCCAGGCCCTCGGGCATAAGGAGGTCGGGGCGGTCGCTGGTCACCTCCAGCTCCACCTGCTTGTCGGAGAGTGACTCGACCTCCCCCTTTACCCTGAAGACCATGTCGCCCAGCTCCTCGTCCCCCAGGGGCCTGCCCACGAGGCCCTCGAGACGGGAGCGGCTGAACCTCACCACCGGCATGCCTGGCTCACCTCCTCTCGCCAAGGAGCCTGTGCTCTAGCCTGCGGAGGCGGGTGGAGAGCTCGCGGGCCTGGTTCACGTTGCGTGTGTAGAGGAGCCTTATGTCCTCGACTTCTAGGAACTTCATCGCTATCCTGTCCAGGCCTATCCCCCAGGCCCCCACGTTCTCCTCCACCCCAGCTATCTCGAGTATCTCAGGCCTGAACATACCCGCGCCGAAGACCTCGACCCATCCCTTGCCCTCCATCCAAACATAGCCCTCCACACTGGGCTCGGTGAAGGGGAAGTAGGCGGGCTTGAAGCGAACCTTCTCGAACCCGAGCCTGTTGAAGAACTCCTTCAGCATGCCAAGGAGCCTGGAGAAGTCCATTCCCGGCTCGCTCATTATTCCATCGAGCTGGTAAAACTCGGGAAGGTGCCTAGCGTCTATCGCATCCGGCCTGTAGACCTTACCTACGGTAAATATGCGGAATGGAACCATAGGGCGATCGGCGAGAGCCCTTACCGTGACGCTAGTTGTCTGGGTCCTCAGAATGAGACGAGCCGCTACCCTGGGGTCCCAGGAGCCGCCCCAGCCCCTGCTCCCCGAGTCTCCTCCGGTCTCGTGCACCCTACGTGTCCGCTCTATAACCTCGGGAGGCGCCCTTATGCCCCCGGGCTCGTGCTGTACCCAGAAGGTGTCGTGAATCTCCCTGCTTGGGTGATCCTGGGCCTGGAAGAGGGCGTCAAAGTTCCAGAACTCCTCCACCACTATGGGGCCCCGGACCTCTGTAAAGCCCATCTCAAACATAATCCTGCGCACAAGGTCTATGAAGCGTATGAGGAAGTGCCTCTCCCCGGGGAAGAGGAGAGGGGGCTCGGCCTCCACGTTGTAGTCCTTCAGCACCAGTGTCCTCCAACGCCCGCTCACAATGTCCTCCCCCGTAAGGCGGGCGACGGCGGTGACGCTCTCCTCCAGAACTTTCTTGGCTAGGGGCATCACTGCTGTGACCCTTGTCCTCCTGCGCATCCTTTTCTCGACCAGGCCCCTCCTCCGGAGGCTCTCAATAAGACCCTCCCTGCCCCCGGGGGGTTCCTTCCCCTCACTTATGGCTCGTAGGAGCTCCTTCTCCTCCCCAATGGCCTCCAGGGGGGCTTTGAGAAGCCTTATAACACCCCCCTGTATTGCCACGGCTCCTCTCTTGCGCGCCTCCCCTATCGCTATGGATGTTTCTTCGCCCAAGAGCTCACGGGCTCTCCTGACTTCCAGCTCCCCATTGTGCTGGAGGAGGAGTTTTATGAGCTTCTCTTCGGGAAAGCCCTCTCCCAAGGCCTTAAGGCCCTGCGGGGTGGCCCGGTACTCCTCCCTGTAAATGCTTTCCTCCTTCACCAGGCCCTTGCTCTTGAGGAGCTCGAGCACGCTCATTACTGTTGACTGTGGGAGCCCGGTTGCGCTCGAGAGGTCCTCTACCCAGGCTGTTCCCCCCAGGTTTATGATGCTCGACAGAACCCTCCTCTCGTTATCCGTGAGCACTAGTGTCTTGGCCAGTCCCTTGTCCTCCTCCAAGGCGCCTCCCCGAGACCCGTGGGATGGTTTGAATATATTACCGGGGCCGTCTATAATGTTTCGCGCCACAACCGCGTGGCGGATGGGGCGGCTTGTCCGAGAGGCTCAGGGTCCTTGTGGTCGGGGCAGGCTATATGGGCCGGGCTCACGCGCGGGTGGTTAGGGAGATTTCCCGGGAACTCGAAGCTGAGCTCGTGGGTATAGTGGACCGGGACCCCCACGCGGCGAGGAGGGCGTCCAACGTCTTCGGGGTCCCGGGGTACACGGAGCTTGACAGGGCAGTTGCTGAGACCCGGCCTAGCGTGGCCATTGTGGCTACCCCCACCCGCACCCACATAGACGTGGCGGAGGAATTGCTTGAGGCGGGGGTGGAGAGGCTTCTGATAGAGAAGCCCCTTGACAGCGACTTTGACAAGGCAGAGGCCTTCGCGGAGAGGTGGAGGAGCAAGAGTGGGGACATCATGGTGGGGTACATTGAGAGGTTCAACCCCGCCTACAGGCTCGCCCTTGAAGAAGTGTCCTCAGGGAGCCTAGGCAGGCTCCTAACCCTCTACGCCCGCCGTGTCGGCCCCTTCACTACCCGGGTCATGGACGTGGGCGTGACCCTCGACCTAGCCACTCACGAGCTCGACCTCCTCTACAACATGACCCAGGCCGAGCCACGCGTCCTCGACGCCTACGTGAGGAGGGTTTACTCTGAGAACGCCGAGGACCTAGCGCTAGCAACGCTGGAGGCGGAGGGCTTCAGGGCCACCATCGAGGTCAACAGGGTCACAGCCTACAAGGAGCGCCGATGGATACTCACGGGCGACAAGGCCGTACTCCAGGTTGACTTCATGAGGCAGAAAGTCTCCCTCCACAGGCCCCGATGGCAGAGCGAGAGCACTCAAGAGTGGAGGGAGCCCCTCCTCCTCGAGGACCGGGCCTTCCTGGAGGCAACCCTCACGGGCGAACCGGTTCCCGTCCCCCTGGAAGAGGCCATGGTGTCCCTCCGGCTGGCAAGGCAGATAATCGAGAAGGCAACCCGGGTGCAAGGCTCATAAGGGCACAAGGCCCTTAATATTACACGCCCCCGCCGGTCTCACGTCCACTGAGACACCCGGGCGGTGGATGAAGATGAGGGTGGATCGGTCAGGCGGGGGAAACCCAACAACTTCTACGAGCAATAAACTACTCCTAGGCACCCTTCTTTCTTCTAGCCTCTGCCGACAATGTACCTGAGCAGATCCTTAGCCCTGCGGAGAAGCTCCTCGTGCTCAGGGTCCCAGAGGCCCTTCTCCTGCATCTCGGGCTTCACGTGCTTTTCAACGAGTTCTAGGATGTACCCAGCGAGCCACAGGATGTCCCGGGCCGCTGTGGCGTTGTCGGGGTATATGCTGACCTCAGGGTCAGTACTGGGGCCATTGTACTCGAACTGGTGAAGCGCAAGGGCCACCCTATTGGCATACTCTAATCCCTTGTCTGCCCACCGTGTTCCTTTGAGTAGTTCCTCTACTATCTTTAGTAGCTTGCCCGTTGGGATGTAGGGTAATAGGCTCTTCCAGAAATAATCTCGTTGCTCCTCACTCTTGAGCAGCAGGAGCTTGTCTATCTCCTCCACACTAAGCCCCAGAAGCACGCCTATGAGGTTTTTCCAGGAGAGGAAGACCTTTCCCGCCGCGTTACGCAGGACGCCTCCTTCTTCCTTATCAATAATTTTTAGTGCTTGAACCAGCTCCTCTAGAGAGTGCAGCATCCTTATCCTAGCAAGGCGCATAGCCCCCGCAAGGTCGCCTTGCTGGGGGACAATCACTCTCTCAGGGCTGGTCCTAACTTGTTCCATGCATCCGCACCTGGTGTAATTATAAACTCATACGCTTTGCATATGATTATGCACCCTATTTAACTGGAACAATATTACTTTACACTATTCTTCGTTTTTCTTTAGCTTTACTTCGTTACTCCTCGTTTCATCCTACAAGGAGGCTGAGCGCACGGGGACCTGCTATAATCACAAGCTTCAGGGCGAGGAGGGGGCGGGCCATCACAGTCCTTGCGAGCAGGTGGTGGTCGTCAAACCCCATCTTCTGCCCAATGACCTCCCCCAGCCTTGCCTTAGCGGCCTCCTCAATAGCCCTGTCTATCAGGCCCTGGTTACGGGGCTCGTGGAGGAGGCGGGCCACCCTGTAGTGGAGTCTCAGCCTGGACGCCATTCTAAGGGTTCTTTTACTAAGGAGATCGAATGCCCCGGAGCATCCCTTTCCCTTCTCCTCCCCCTTGGGGTTGGTTATGTGTGCCACGGGGTAGAGGCCTCCCCCGGTCACGGGCTTTACAAGGACCCCCGCGTCACCTGTTAGGAGGACCCTGCCCGCCCCTAGCATTTTGAGGGGGGGACCCCTGTTCACGGGGCCCCCGTAGGCTTCCATTAGGCTCACGCTGGGGGGGAGTTTTTCTTCCAGGAGCCTCCTGAGACCCCTTCTAAGCTCCCCGGGGGTGCTGGAGGCGAGGCCTGCTATCATCGTGTCGGGGGAGAGGGGGACCAGCCATGCGAAGAACCCTGGAGCGAGGCTGTGGTCGAATATGACCCTTATGGTTTGGGGGTCCTGCCCATGCTCGCCTTGTA
>JALTXS010000161.1 GCA_027048265.1 Desulfurococcales archaeon | reverse complement strand
GTATGAATGAGGTTCCAGTTGTAATAACAATATACCAGAGGGGAGGTCCAAGCACAGGCCTACCCACGAGGGGCTCCCAGGCCGACATGCTGTTCTCGATATTCGCGGGCCACGGAGAGTTCGCCAAAATAGTCATATCAAGCAGTGACCACATGGAGGCATTCTACGACTCGATATGGGCCTTCAACCTTGCGGAGAGGTACCAGACACCGGTCATCCACTTGCTTGACAAGTTCCTAGCAAACAGCATTACGACACTCCCGGTGCCCGACTTTTCCTCCATAAAAATAGATCGGGGGAAGATAATACTTGAGGCAGACAAGGGGCCCTTCAAGAGGTTCGATACAAGCGAGACAATAAGCCCAAGGCCAGTCATAGGCTCTGGTGCAATAACTTGGTACACTGGTGACGAGCACGACGAGTACGGTCACATAACAGAGGATCCGGTTAACCGTGACATTATGTACGAGAAGAGGACCATTAAGAAACTCGACCTTATCGACAAAGAGGTTCCCCCCGAAGAAAGGGCACAGTTATACGGTACAACAGATGCGGACTTCCTCCTGGTTGGATGGGGTATGGTGAAGGGACCTGCCCTTGATGCGCTGAGAGAACTTGAAGGAGAAGGTATTAAGGGGGCATATCTGAGCCTAAGAATGCTGAACCCGCTACCCTCAGAGTATGTACTGGGCATACTTGAGAAATTTGGCCAGGACAACGTAATCATAGCTGAGCATAACGTGATGGCCCAGGCTGCCAAGCTCATAAGAATGAACACAGGCTTTGAGATAAAGAAGCAGGTCCTTAAGTATAATGGTAGGCCCATTTTTAAGATGGAGTTAGCTGATGCGATAAAGCTCCTCCTAGAGAAGAAGGAGGGTATGGTGGTGCTCAAATATGCAAAGTAGTAGACTCAACTACAAAAACGACCTCTGGATAGACTGGTGCCCAGGCTGTGGGGACTTCGGAATAGTAAACGCCATGGTAAGGGCATTCCAGGACCTGAAACTTGACCCAGCCAATGTTGTGCTGGTCTCGGGCATAGGGTGCAGTGGCAAAACCCCCCACTACTTCAATGTAACTGGAGTCCACACCCTGCACGGGAGAGCAATACCCTTCGCAACCGGGATAAAGTTGGCGAACCCTCAGCTAACAGTCGTAGTAAACGGGGGTGACGGCGACCTCCTAGGCATCGGCGCTGGCCACTTCGTAGCAGTGGGTAGGCGGAACATCGACATTACCGTCATCCTCCACAACAACCAGGTATACGGGCTGACCAAGGGACAGGCAAGCCCCACCCTACCAAGGGACCTCAAAACCAAGGCCCTTGCCAAGCCCAACATACAGGACGCGGTCAACCCCATAGCACTTGCCATAGCAAGCGGGTTCACGTTCGTGGCCAGGGGATACGCCTATTGGCCAGAGCACCTCAAGGAGCTCATAAAGATGGCCATCGAGCACAAGGGCACAGCACTGGTCGACGTGCTCCAACCATGTGTAACCTATAACGACATATTCGTGGTCGACTACTACAAGGACAGGGTTTACAAGCTAGAAGATGACCCCAACTGGGACCCGGTCGTCAAAGAGAACAGCAAGGACGAGGTACAGGAAAAACAGGCAAAAGCACTGGAGAAGGCAAGAGAGTGGGGAGACAGGATCCCAGTCGGAGTCTTCTACCGTAACCCGCATGTAGAGACGTTCGAGGAAAGGATAGCAAAGTTTAACCCGCTGTACGAGCAGGTGCCCCCTGTTATGCAGAAAATTGTCGGCGAAGACGGTGTCAGCCCCTCTATAACCAGGGATGACTTCAGGAAGATATTCGAGGCAAGCCTGGTAAAAGTCGAGAAGCTCTAGCCAAACCTACCTGATTTTACATGGCCCTTCCAGCGGGTCCAGTTTTTTAATCATATGGTCTATCATTCTATTCTATACTATACTTGTCTT
This sequence comes from Desulfurococcales archaeon, assembly GCA_027048265.1. GTDB lineage: Archaea > Thermoproteota > Thermoprotei_A > Sulfolobales > Fervidicoccaceae > JALTXS01. Next base: position 36,732 of record JALTXS010000161.1, on the reverse strand, counting down.
CACCTCCCTTATACACAATCTTTTACTCCAAGCAAATGCTGTGTAGCAAGTAACTGAAATAAGGGGAAGAGAGCAAGGTAATTTACTAGATCAATATGTATTCCGAACCGAAGCCCCATGTGGGAGAAGGGTGGCCTTCTTGGTTGAAACGATAAACCACGATGTGGTAATAATCGGTTCTGGCCTGGCTGGCCTCAGGGCAGCCGTGGAGATAATGAGGATGTTTGAAGAGAAGGTCAACGTCGGCATAATATCCAAGGTACAGTTGATGCGAAGCCACAGCGTATCTGCCGAGGGGGGCACAGCAGCCGTCCTCTACCCCGACGAGGGGGACAGTATAGCGCTTCACGCGTGGGATACTGTTAAGGGCTCAGACTTCCTCGCCGACCAAGACGCGGTATGGACCCTGGTATCACACATGCCCCAGGAGATATACCTCCTTGAACACTGGGGTATTCTCTGGAGCAGGAGAGAGGACGGACGCATAGCCCAGAGGTACTTTGGTGGCCAAACCTTCCCTAGGACCGTATACGCTGGTGACAAGACTGGGCTTTTCGAGATGCAGACCCTCTATGGCAAGCTTCAGGAGTACGATAACTACGAGAGGTATGACGAGTGGTTCGTAACCTCATACATTATAGAAGATGGAGAATACAAGGGCGTGACAGCGATTAACATGAGGGACGGGAACCTGTATCTGTTCAGAAGCAAGGCCGTCATCATAGCAACAGGTGGAGGGGGAAGAGTCTACGGGTTCAGCACATACGGCCACACGGTTACGGGAGACGGCCTGGCGATGGCCTACAGAGCCGGGATACCGCTAAAGGACATGGAGTTCTACCAGTTCCACCCAACTGGTATAATACCTTCAGGAATATTGGTCACGGAAGGAGCCAGGGGAGAGGGAGGTATTCTGCTGAACAAAAACGGGGAACGGTTCATGAAAAAATATGCTCCCACAAAAATGGAGCTCGCCCCTAGAGACATAGTCTCTAGGGCCATGTTCACCGAGATGAAGGAGGGAAGGGGCTTCAAGGACGAGGAAAGCGGGTTAGAATACCTCCTTCTAGACCTGAGGCACCTTGGTGAGGAGAAGCTCAACGAGAGACTCCCCCTGGTCAGGGAGGTTGCTATAAAGTTCGCCGGAGTGGACCCGGCCGAGGAACCCATACCAGTAAGGCCCGTGGCACACTACACCATGGGGGGCATACACGCGGACATTAGGGGACGGGTGCTAGACGCCCAGGGTAGATGGATAAAAGGCATGTGGGTAGCGGGTGAAGCGGCTGCTTATAGCGTCCATGGTGCTAACAGGCTGGGTTCGAACAGTACGGCAGAGTGTCTTGTATGGGGCAAGATAACTGGTAGGGAGGCAGGCTTATACGCATTGAGGTCACCCTCGCTACCACCCATACCGTCGAAGGAAAAGGTAGAAGGTGAGGAAAAGAGGCTCTTCGACGGACTCCTTAAGAGAGAAAGCGGTGGAGAGACCGCGTACCAGATAAAGAAAGAGCTCAACCACGTCATGGACACACACGTTTATGTTTATAGGAACGAGGAGGGGCTTAAGAAGGCCCTGTCGAAGATAAGGGAGCTCAAAGAAAGGTTCAAGAACGTGGCCCCCACTGACAAGTCCCGTATTTACAACACCGACTTCATAACTGTGCTTGAGACGGAGAACCTCCTGGACATAGCAGAGGTGATAGTAGTGGGTGCCCTAGAGCGTAGGGAGAGCAGGGGAAGCCACGCGAGGACAGATTATCCGAAAAGGGACGATGAGAACTGGCTAAAGCACACGCTCGCCACTTATAGCAAGAACGGGCCTGTGCTCAGCTACTGGCCCGTGACCATAACCACCTGGAAGCCCGTGGAAAGGAAATACTAGACGACCTAAGGAGGTGTACTAGAATGGGGGAAAGGAGAAAACCCCGGTTCCTGGAAAACCGCCTGGGCATAGCAGGTAACATAATTCCCTGGGTCCTCATGATAAGGGACAATCCCGAACGTGTGGCCTTCGTGCTCCACAGGCTTACTGGCCTACTCCTGATAATATATCTGCCAGTACACATATTCGTCACCAGCATGACGGTGAACCCACAGAAGTGGGAAGACTTCCTACTACTTGAAGAGAACCCTCTCGCACAATTCTTCCTGTGGATACTCTTCGGCTCCATAGTCTTCCACGGGCTCAACGGGATACGACTGCTACTAGTAGAGGGACTAGGAAAGGGCATAGGAAAGCCAGAACCCCCAGAGCCTCCCTACAAACCCACAAGCCTTTCATCAACCCAGAGAACATGGCTCTACGCTGTATTCGCCATTTGGCTGGTCGTATGGATAGTGGGAGGCATCATACTTTTTAGAGAGTTCGGCTGGTTCTAGGAGGTGCATCGCCGTGCCTCGGGAATCCACGCTCCACCTACTCTTATACGCCACTGCCGGGCTTCTAGCAGTCTTTCTCACAATACACGTCGCCCTCCACGCTCCGGGCCTATTCTATGACACCTACAAGGAAAGCGTGCAGAGGGAGAGCGTCCGCAAGAACTACGAGAACTTCGGATGGGCGCTGGTGGCCCTGCTAATAGTAGCCGTCATCCACGGCCTCATAGGTCTCAGGGGAATACTGCTGGAACTAAGGCAGGGACCCAGGTGGGAGGCGTTCGTCAACTTCCTCGTAGTGTTCCTAGGCGCGTACATGTTGGGTTTGGGTACATACACCCTCCTAACATGGCTTGGGATAATACACTTCGGGGGGTGATTATGGATGGGCGTCAATGGTAACGGCAGGCCCGCTACGCGGGTAGTCAAGATAAGGGTGAGGAGATACGATCCCGAGACTGGTAGGAGGTGGTGGCAGGAGTACAGAGTGGAGGCTAAGAAGGGAACCACCGTGCTGGACGCGCTGCTCAGGATAAAGGCTGAGCAAGACCACACACTAGCCATGAGATACTCGTGCAGAATGGGGGCCTGCGGAAGCTGTGGCATGCTTATAAACAAGATGCCTCGCCTCGCATGCGAGACCCAGCTCCTGGATCTCGGGACAGATACCGTCACTATAGAGCCCCTGCCTAACTTCCCAGTCCTAAGGGACCTGATAACGGACTTCGGTGACTTCTTCAAGAAGCATAGGGACATCATGCCCTATATAGTGAGGGAGAGCAAGAAGGAGAACGAAGAGCCCTACAGAGAGTACTATATGCCGCCTGACGAGCTGAACAAGATAATCAGGTTCTCCTACTGTATAATGTGCGGCTTATGCTACGCTGCGTGCCCCGTGGTCGCGATCGACAAGAAGTTCCTAGGACCACAGGCACTGGGACAGGCCTATAGATGGGTCACCGACGTTAGGGACGAGGGTCTTAGGCTCAGGCTGGAGAAAGTAGACGACAAGCACGGCGTGTGGAGATGCCACTTCGCTGGCTCCTGCTCAGCCGCCTGTCCCAAGGGAGTCGATCCCGCTCAGGGAATACAGCTCCTCCGCTCAAAACTAGTTGCACTCACTGCTGGAGCTAGGAGAGAGAAGAAACCAACCCACGTAGCGACTCCAACTACAGTACGCTACGTCGATGTGGGGGATGCTCCTAAGCCAACCGTGGAGGATAAGAGCCTGCTTGTCAAGCACCTTGAGGAGACAGCCCAGGAGCTTGAGCAGGACCTGCCATACGTGGCACAGGCTCTAAGAGACTACCTCCGTACAATAACGTCTTCATAAAATTTTTCACATTGAACGAAATGGCTAGAGGTTGTGTGAAAAATAAGAAGCTGGAAACAAAACTAGAGGTCTAATCCAGTTATTCAATCCTTAGAATGCCAGTCAACTTCTTCAAGCATTCCCCCAAGGCTTATTATTTCTCTCACTTCACGGACGGCTGCATCCAGTCTTCTATCTCTAAAAGTGTTTGAAAAGTAAAGCTCCCCTGACATGGTGAGCAGCTCGTTTCCCGTCTTTCCCGAGAGCCATATTAGCCCTGCAATGGCTACTGTTTTAGCCAGCGTGTCGAGGACGTTTTTAGCCGTCCACTGCGCCCTGTAAGAGTCCTCTCCTATCGAGCGAAGCGCCTTTCCCGCCATCTCCAGAAGTTCCTCTCCCAGTCTACGACTAGCCACCCAGTAACTAGACGTGACCATGTTTTCAAGGTCTTCTATCAGCCTTGTATGAGCGTTCTTCTTAACCATGGCCTCAAGCATATCCAGGGCTTGTATGTTGCTCGTGCCCTCCCAAATTGGTGTTATTAGAGCCTCCCTGTGCCACCTTTCTATGGGGAACTCGTGGAGGAAACCGATACCACCGTAGATCTCCATTGCCCGCCTGGTCACGTCCGCGGCTATGTCTGCGGTGAAGTTCTTGGCCATGTGTGTGAGTAGCCTGGCATAATGATAATCGTCGTCGTATGGAGGCTTTTTTCTCCATGATTTATCAAAAGAGTCTATAGCCTTGAGTGCAAGTGCGAGGCCTGCTTCGATGCCCAGCTCTGCTTCGAGCAAGTCTCGGGCGAGAAGAGGGTGTTCTATGATTCTCTTCCCAAACGCTCTTCTAACCTGGGAGAATCCGTATGCCTCAATATACGCTTTTCTGGCAATCCCGAGCGCCCCTATGGAGTTCGCGAGCCTCGAAACCATGAGGTCCTCCATAGTATAGTAGATACCCTTGTCGAGATCACCTATAAGATATGCCTCACTCCCAAGAAGCTCAACCTCACCCGTGGGAACCGAGACTGTGCCACTTTTCCACTTAAGCCTCCTAACCCTGTAATTCAGCGACCCATTGCTGTTAATACGGGGAACAGCGAACAGCGCCAACCCCTTAGCGCCTGGCCTAGAGCCAGGAGGCCTAGCGGTAACCAAAGCTATATCAGCCAGGCCAGCACCACTTGCAAAGTACTTGTACCCAGACAGCCTCCACACCCCACCCACATTCTCAGCCTTTGTAACGTTGGCTCCTAGGTCGCTTCCTCCCTGAACTTCGGTGAACCAGGTTGCACCCCAGCGAACATCGCTGGAGATACCAGTGAGTCCCTTGTAAAGATCCCTTAGCCCATCCTGGGCATACTTATAGAGAGCGTAGGCTGTCTGGATTGTTATTGTCAATATGCAAGAGATACCCGGGTCACCTACAAGGTAAATCCCGGCATAATGCTCAAGCCAGGACTTCCCCTGGAATGGGGATCTGTTAACACCATAGTCGCGTACAAGGCTGACAAGTACCTCTCTCTCACGGGGATCTAGCCACACTGTATCGAGTTCGCTGCCATAAACGGACCAGTTGAGCAAGATAGGCTCACTTAGCCTATCTACTCGATAAGCTACCTCATAGACTTCCCTACCCACAAACCTACCTAGGTCGCTTAAGTCGGGTTCGTATCCGAGGAATGCTGACAGCATATTGCGGAAAGGGTAGTCAAGCTTGTAATGGTCAAGACCGTAGGCAAGGCTAATATCTTCTATTCCTTTAAGAGGCATGGGGAAGCACCCTGCCACTTTACACTCAAAAAATCTTCGGATAACTACTTATCCATTGCCCAAAACAACTGGCCTAAGACCCCCTAGCAGAACGCGGGGGAGGGGTGAAAAGGGTGCTAAGTGGGAAAAAACGCTCATGGTACGATTACAATCCTACCATGAGCCCTACCCGCTTCAAGCAAAGAGTGAGCCTGCCGAACCTCATCAACACTAAGAGGTATGCTCTTATAAACAGGCTTTACCGCTCCGCTACTCAACAATCTTACGGCCTCCTCTAGGTCTCTCAAGGTAGAGTTAAGGGAGCCCAACACACCAGCCTCTTTCAATATAACCAAACCCAGCAGCACCTGCTGAGGCCTAGGGTCCACATTACCTGTCAGTATAACGCGTCCTCCCCTCCTAACACTGCGCAGAGACTGGTCCAACGTTGGGCCGCCAACGTTTTCAAGCACAATATCAGCTCCATCGCCGTCGGTGAGCTTCTTCACCTCTTGCGAAAAGCCCTCCGACCCATACACAACCACATGGTCGACTCCTAGAGATTCTAGTATGCGAGCCTTCTCCTCGCTCCTCGTGACTGCTATAACCCTAAGTCCTAGGGCCCGGGCAACCTGAACAGAGTGTAAGCCAAGCCCACCGCCAGCTCCTGTGACAAGGACGGTCTCGCCTTCGACAGCCTTGGCCCTCTGTTTTAGCGCCCTATAAGCGGTGCCAACTATACAAGCAGCGAAGCTATAAGACTCCAGAGGTGCCTCACCATGCGCCCCAATCTTAACTAGCGACCAGTAGGGGAGGCTCACGTACTCTGCGTAGCAACCATCTCTATCCTCGCCGAGCCACTGGTTACCGCGGCAGAGGTTCTCTTCCCCCCTTTTGCAGTTCCTGGGGAAGGTGTAGATAAGTGAGGCTACACTATCACCCTTATTTAGTCCCTCGACACCCTCACCCACCTCCACGACTTGGCCTGCCAGCTCGTGGCCGGGTATCACTGGTAGCCTAGCCTTCATATGGCCCCTTCTGACAAGCGTGTCCCTGTAACAAACCCCGCATCCGGCTACTCTTACAAGAACCTCGCCCTCCCCTGGCGTGGGTGTGTCAACGTCTCTCTCGACCAGCATTTCTGGTTCCCCGTAACCTGTTTGGACTATGGCTTTCAAGGCTCCTCACCTATGGTCTTGTTATGAGCAGCTGATCTATAGATTCTAGAAAGCCGATATATATCCTCCATTGACATAGTATTCATTTAGGTCCCCAGACTTCTCCCGTAGGGTGACCAGATTGAAGAAAATGAAATACGTGGAAAATGCCAAGAAGGTGTTTCTCAACACGGGAACCCGTATACCAAGAGAGATGATATGGGCCATAGGAATAGTAAAGTACGCTGCAGCTAAAGCCAATAAGCAGCTTGGCCTCCTAGAACCCCAGTTGGCAGATGCAATAATGGAGACCGCACTAGAGCTGGCTGAGGGCAAGTATGATGACTTGATACAGGTTGACGTCTTCCAAACGGGCTCGGGAACGGGTCTTAACATGAACGCCAACGAGGTCATAGCCCTTAAGGCATCGGAGAAGCTTGGAAAGGACGTTCACCCGAACGACCATGTAAACATGGGCCAGTCTAGTAACGACGTCATACCTACTGTGATACGCATAGCTGCCGTTGAGACGGCCCTGGGCCAATTAAAACCATCGCTTGAGAACCTCATAGGAACGCTTAGGAAAAAGGCGGAGGAAACCCAAGATGCTGTTAAGCCAGGCAGGACTCACCTGAGGGACGCGCTACCCGTTACGCTTGGCCAGGAGCTGGACGCTTGGGCGAACGCCCTGGAGAAGGATCTTGAAATGTTTCTAAAAGCGGTTGAAAATGTAATGGAGCTTCCCTTAGGAGGCACTGCCGTGGGCACAGGGCTGAACTCCCACCCACGTTACGCTGAGCTAGCGATAGGTTACATATCGGAGACTACCAAGAGGACCTACAAACCTGCGAAGAGCCGGTTCAGGGCGATGAGGAGCCTAAGCGACCTGCTCATACTCTCATCAATATACAAGGCCATTGCAGTAGACCTGTGGAGGCTTTCGCAGGACCTCAGGCTAATGTACTCGGGCCCCAACACTGGGTTCAATGAGATAGACATGCCCCAAAAGGTGCCGGGCAGCAGCATAATGCCTGGTAAGGTGAACCCGGTCACAGTAGAGGCAGTAATGCAGGCCTCCTCACATGTAATGGGAATGGAGCAGAGCCTAACCAATGCCAGTCTTCTCGGAGAGCTCGAGCTTAGCATGGGCCTCCCGCTCTCTGGGTACCTCATAATAAGGCAGGCGAAGTTACTCGCCGAGGCCATGGACAAGCTGTCGGAGCAGGCTATAGAGACCCTAAGACCCAACCTGGAGAGGATGAAGACTCTCGCGGAGAACAGCCAAGCACTAATAACAGTACTGTCCCCGAAGATAGGATACGATAAGGCAGCGGAACTGTCAAAGATGATATACGAGGGGAAGAGCGTTCGAGAAGCGCTTAAGGCAGCGGGCCTTAGCGAGGATGAGATAGAGAGGCTCCTTGACCTCAAAAAGCTAACACAGCCAGGAATACCATAAACAAACTCAAAAAAACAGGATGGATGGTCCCCACGTGTTTTTTGGCACAAAATTTTCTCTCTAAGGCTTTTTCTCACCAAGCATCTTAAGCGTCTATAGCCCGCTCATAGAAATTTAATAGAATTCAACCATGCTACCTAGAAACACGGTTGCCCAGCTTCTTCTTACACTGCGTTTAGTCTATAGTCGTTAAGCTCAACGGCAAACCCATAATAGAAAAGCATGCAGAAAACCATCAAGAGACCATTTCCAGAGAGTGGTCAAATTGACCAAAGAAGTTTACATAGTAGGAGGATTAAGGACACCTATAGGCAGGTTCGGGGGAGCCTACAAGGGCATACATCCCGCCAAGCTGGCAAGCACCGTCATAAGTGACCTTATAAAGAGAACACAGGTGCCACCCGAGTCAATAAATCTAGTCATCATGGGCCAGGTGATAAGAGCTGGAACCGGTATGAACACCGCGAGGCAAGCGGCTCTCGCCGCGGGTGTGCCTGAGGAGATTGACGCAATGAACGTGGATATGGTTTGCGCGAGCGGCCTGACCGCCGTCATAACGGCGTCTCAATACATAGCGGCTGGTGACTACGACGTGGTTATTGCCGGTGGAATGGAGTCTATGAGCTATGCTCCCTTCCTTCTGCCCGGGCCAAGGCTCAGGTGGGGCATAAAACACCTGATATTCGATAAATCCCTACCTTTGGAAGACTCGATGGTCAAGGACGGCCTCTATGACCCCATTTACAATATGGTCATGGGCGAGGAGGCGGATAGGGTGGCGAGGGAGGAAGGTATAGGGAGAAGCGAGCTTGAGGAGGTTGCGCTAGAGAGTCACAGGAAGGCCCACAATGCATGGGAACAGGGCCTGATAAGAGACACGATCACGCTTGTAAAGGACAGTGGAGGTCAGCCCCTCTTAGAGACGGATGAGGGTATAAGGCCCAGTCTGACCCCCGAGAAACTGGCACGCCTCCCCCCAATATTCACAAAGGAGGGGCCACACACTGTGGGAACCTCAAGCCAGCTAAGCGATGGAGCAGCTGCACTGCTACTGGCTTCAGGAGATGCGGTAAAAAGGCTGGGTCTGGAGCCGAAGGGAAGAATAGTGGCCCACGCCTACGCGGCAACGACCCCCTACAGGTACGCAATAGCGCCTGTCAAGGTTATTAAAAAGATGCTGGAAAAAACCGGCTGGAGCCTAGATAAGGTGGACTTCTGGGAGAACAACGAGGCATTCGCGGTGAACACGATAATACTGGAGAAGCACCTGGGCATACCTAGAGAACGCCTGAACGTTCATGGGGGTGCCATCGCAGTCGGCCATCCTCTGGGCATGTCAGGGGCCCGGATACTTATCGAGCTTCTCAACGTGCTCGAGAAACACGGGGGCTCTCGAGGAATGGCCTCCATATGCCACGGCCTGGGAGGAGCCGCTGGGATTACAGTAGAGCTTTTAGTCTAAGGAACTCTCAATGTAGAACATCTGCGGAGAATATGTAGCTTTCAAAGAAACAATATATAATAAATACTGTGATTTTAGGTTAGAAATTGCCACGCATGTGGCTAGCCCTTTATCCCTGCCTCTATCAGTTTCCTCAAATTAGCTGTCTCGATAACATTGCCGGTAATCTTCATCTTTCCCCTTATAAAGGCGGCCATAGCGTCCATTTCTCCTTTCAAAATCTTCTCCAAGACCTCCCTGCTCATTTTAAGAGTAGCGGTGGGACGCTCGATTTCCCCCTTGTCTAGTGTAATCTCCCCATCTGCTATCTTTATGAAGAACTTGTCGCCCTCCTCGGTCTCTATCTGGAACGACTTGTTCCAGGCCTTTATCTCATCAGCCATCTTCGCCTTGGCCTTGTCCAGCACGCCTTTCGCAAGGGCAAGGAGTTCCTCACTCACGGGTATCCACCGTGTGAAATATGGTTCACTGGTTCTGTATTTATTCTTATTTATTTTAAATTTAAATAAAGAGGACAACATATTCTCCAATAGAGAACACAACTTCTACTACCAGATGCTCCTGCTGGAGGGTGCCCGACTTGGTGCGTAACGTTGCAATAGTTGGGGTAGGTCACTCTAAATTCGGTGTTAGGCACGATGTGAGTTTCCCTGAGCTTGCCTGGGAAAGCGTCTCCCAGGCCCTGGACGACGCGGGCTTGGAGCAGAAGGACATAGAATACTTTATTGTTTCAAACGCTGGTGGGTGGAGTAGCGAGCCTCTCCCAGCTGTAGTTGTGGGGGAGTACTGTGGGCTCACGCCTAAGGGTACTGCTCGCGTGGAGGCTGCATGCGCCTCCGGAAGCTCGGCTATTAAGCTGGCCCATGACATTATAGCGAGTGGTCAGGCTGACATTGTACTGGCGCTGGGCATAGAGAAGATGAACGAGTCACCCACACCCACCGTGGTAGAGTTCATAGGGAGAGCTGGTAACTACTTCTGGGAGTTCCAGAACTTCGGCCTGACATTCCCCGGATACTACGCACTTTACGCGACAGCATACATGCACAAATACGGAGCCACGGAGGAGGACCTGTGCAGGGTAGCTGTTAAGAACCACTATTATGGCTCATACAATCCAAAGGCCCAGTTCCCCAAAAAGATAACACTGGAAGAGTGCATGAAGTCCCGATACGTGGCTTGGCCTCTGAAGCTTCTCGACAGCTCCCCAATAACCGACGGTAGTGCCGCAGCCATACTTGCATCGGAGGACGTTGCCCGGAAGCTAACCGATACACCTGTGTGGATAAGGGCCATTGGCCACGCTTCTGATACGAGCAACTTGAGCAAGAGGGACAACTTCCTAAGCCTAAGAGCAGCGGTTGAGGCGGCTCACATGGCCTACAGGAAGGCGGGTGTGGACCCAAGTAACCCGATTAAATACTTCGACGTGGCCGAGGTTCACGACTGTTTCACCATCGCTGAGATACTCGCGTACGAAGACCTCGGATTCGCCAAGAGAGGCGAAGGTGTTAACCTAATAAGAGAGGAGCAAACCTACGTTGGAGGCCCAATTCAGGTCAACCTTAGCGGCGGTCTCAAGGCCAAGGGCCATCCGATCGCTGCTACGGGTGTGGGCATGGCTGTGGAGCTGACCAAGCAGCTTAGGCAGGAGGTCGAAAAAGAGAGGCAGGCTGTAATAGAGAGGGGCTGGGCCCTGTCCCATAACATTGGTGGGACAGGTCACTATGCCTATGTCAACATATATAGCCTGGATAAGCCCAGGGGGTGAAACGCCTTGGGTCAGAAGAGCCAGAAAGAGGCCATGGAGGAGGCCCTCAAACAGTTCGAGCAATTCGTCGAGTCCATAAAACAGGCCACAGGCCTCCCAATCGTGCCTGACCAGAAGACTGGGGCGGCCTTATGGGTTGACCAGAGAGAGCTGAGGCTTAAGTACACGATATCCGTGGAGAAGATAAAGCCCTTCTACGACGGGCTTATGGACGGGAAGCTAATGGCCACCAAGTGTAGTAAGTGCGGCACTATATACTTCCCGCCGCAGTCATTCTGCCCCACGTGCAGGAAAAGCGAGATGCAATGGATGGAATTAAGCAGGGAGGGAGAGCTACTGACCTTTACAGTTATAAACATAAAGCCAGCCAGCTTCGCGCACTACGATGACTACATCGTGGGTATTGCCCGTCTTAAGGAAGGCATAAACGTGACGGCATGGGTCAGAGAAAAAGACCCTAAGAGACTAAAGGTGGGCATGAGGGTTAGGATAGAGGTTGTGAAGAGGCAGCCCGAGGGTTACCTCACCTACGAGATAGTCCCTGTGAACGACTAGGTTTTTAGAGGAACATTTATCTCCAGAGCATACCCATTTTTCAACACGGCGAACATCCCCCGAGTTAGCGAGAGGTGAAGCTGGAATGGTTTTCCCCTTTAACTCCTCCCTAGACTTCAACATAAAACTTTCCGAGGAGCACGAGCTTTTCAGGAAGACCATTAGGGAGTTCGTGGAAAAAGAGCTCGAGCCAATAGCCATGGAGATTGAGAAGAACAATCATATCCCCGACGAACTGTTCGAGAAAGCGGCGCAGCTGGGCTTGTTTGGCGTAGGTATTCCCGAAGAGTATGGTGGCCAGGGAGCTGACCATATGAACACGGTTCTCATGATGGAGGAGATATCGCGGGTTAGCCCGGCCTTTGGCACAGCCGTTACCGTGCACGGGCTGTTTGTTGTCCCCGTCCTTCTCTACGGAACGGAGGAGCAGAAGAGGAAGTACATACCCCCGGTGGCCAGGGGAGAGAAACTGGCGGCGCATGCCAACACAGAGCCCTGGGCCGGGAGCGACATAGCGGGAATCAGGACCACCGCCAAGAAGGTCAATGGCCATTGGGTCATAAATGGGAGGAAGATGTTCATAACAGGGGCTGATAGGGCAGAATTCTTCGTCGTGAGCGCTAGGACCAGCCCTCCTCCCCAGGACAAGAGGTGGAAGGGTATCACGTTCTTCATAGTCGAGAGGGACACGCCGGGTTTCAAGGTAGGGCAGAAGATAAACGTCACTGGCCTGAGGGGAGAGCATCCCCATGAACTCATACTCGAGGACGTGAAGGTTCCCGAGGAGAATGTACTGGGACCAATTGGCGAGGGCTTCAAGGTAGCCGTGAACACATACAACCATGGCAGGGTCAACATAGCAGCCCAGGCTGTTGGTATAGCCCAGGCGGTGTTTGAGAAGAGCCTCAACTATGCTATGCAGAGGGAGGCCTTTGGTAGGCCTATAATTGGCTTCGAAGCCGTCGCCTTCAAGTTGGCAGATATGCTCATAAAACTAGAGGCCGCGCGGCTCCTAGTATACTGGGCCGCCACTTTGGCCAACCAGAAGCGAAGGGAGTACGTGATGGCTGCGAGCCTTGCAAAGACCTTCGCCACGGAAGTGGCGGAGGAGGCGTCCGCCCATGCCATAAAGATACACGGAGGATACGGTGTTGATGTGGAGACGGGTGTGGAGAGGTACCTTAGGGATACCCTGATAACGACCATCTATGAGGGCACTAATGACATACAGCGGCTCAACATAATAAGGGAGCTCATGCGCCAAGTGTTTGGAGCCCCCATAAACATTACCTAAACAAGCCACGTCTTCAAAAAGGGTGAATAAACTTGCCCGGAGATATAAGGAAGATAGCGGTCATAGGAGCAGGCACCATGGGCCACGGAATTGCTGAAGTCGCTGCCATGTCGGGGTTCCAGGTGGCCCTGACGGACATTTCGGACGACATACTTAGGAATGCTCTCGAGAAGATAAGGTGGAGCTTACAGAAGCTTAGCGATAAAGGAGTTCTTAGGGAAAGCGTAGAGGATGTAATGTCCCGCATCACGACCACTACAAACCTGGAAGAGGCTTTGAATGGAGCAGACTTCATGATAGAAGCTGTTCCTGAGAAGCTAGACTTGAAGACAAAAATATTCCAGACGGCAGACAGAGTGACCCCGGACCACGCGATACTTGCGACGAACACAAGCAGCCTCCCTATAACTGAGATAGCGGCCTCTACCAGTAGGCCTGAAAAGGTTGTGGGAATGCATTTCTTCAACCCACCCCCACTTATGCCCCTTGTGGAGGTCATTAGAGGGGAGAAGACAAGCGATCAGACTCTGGCAACCACCGTGGAGTTGGCCAAGAAGTTCGGCAAGCAGCCGGTGGTTGTGAACAAGGACGTGCCGGGCTTCATTGTAAACAGGATACTCGCACGTGTGATGAACGCGGCCTGCTGGATGGTTGTTAGTGGAAAGGCGCCAGACCACATAGCAGTGGACAGCGCGCTTAAGTATAAACTGGGCTTTCCCATGGGAGCTTTCGAACTAGCCGATTACAGTGGGATAGATGTCTTCTACTACGTCTTCAAGGCAATGAGTGAGCGTGGCTTCAAGAGCAACCCTTGTCCCCTATTTGAGGAGAAGTTCAAGAAAAACGAGCTTGGCATGAAGACTGGCAAGGGCTTTTACGAGTACCCCAAGCCAGGCGTATACGCTCGGCCCAATATACCTAAGGAGAAGGGAGAAAACGTAGACCCCCTTTACGTCATTGCCCCAGCGATAAACGAGGCTGCCTACCTCCTGCGTGAAAATATTGCAACCAGGGACGATATTGACAAGGCGGTGAAACTTGGACTGGGCTACCCCAAGGGGGTTTTCGAGTACGCTGATGACCTGGGGATAGACACCATTGTTCAAACACTTGAGGAAATGTATAAGGAAACAGGGTGGGAAGAGTACAAGCCCGACCCGCTGCTCAGGAAGATGGTCGAGGAAGGAAAACTGGGGAGGAAGACTGGCAAGGGTTTCTACGAGTACCGTGAAGTACAGACCATTGAAAAGGACACGCTCTTAATAAAGCTCGAACCCCCCCTGGCGTGGGTTGTGCTCAACAGGCCGAACAAGCTAAACGCGCTATCTCCAAAGTTGCTCCAGGAGCTCTCCCAAACACTAGACGAGTTGGAAGAAAACGAGGACATAAGAGTACTCATAATAACGGGGAATGGTAAGGCCTTCAGTGCAGGAGCAGATGTTAACCAGTTCGTAGGGTTATCCCCATTTAAGGCTGCAATACTCTCAAGGAGATTCCAGGAGCTCCTGTTCAAGATAGAATACTACACCAAGCCCGTCATAATGGCCATTAATGGCTTCTGCCTAGGCGGTGGAATGGAGCTGGCAATGGCAGGAGACTTCAGGATAGCGTCGGAGACAGCAATGCTCGGGCAGCCCGAGATAAACCTGGGCATAATACCGGGAGCCGGGGGGACTCTGAGACTACCGAGACTTGTGGGTCCAAGCAAAGCAAAAGAACTCATCTACACTGGGGACATGATCCCAGCCAGCGAGGCACTTAAGATAGGTGCTGTCGACAAAGTGGTCCCCCCAGAGAAGCTCGAGTCGGAGGCACGTACACTGGGGCTAAAGCTGGCGGAGAAGCCCCCGCTTGCCCTGCTGGCGGCAAAGTACTCCATTCAGGTGGGTAGAGAGACGAGCATTTGGAGCGGCATGTTCCTAGAGAGCAGCTATTTCGGGCTACTATTCAGCACGGATGACGTTGTCGAGGGGATAACAGCTTTCATGGAAAAGAGAAAGCCAAAGTTCAAAGGACGCTAGCCCCCATTTTTAGGAAGCTTCTCAACTCCTTTCTCCTCCAGCCCCTGAGCCAGTATCTCTGCTATATCCTTTACCTCAAACCCGAGGTCACTTGCCTCGCTCCTGAACATAGCGTTACAGAAGGGGCAGGCAACGGCAACAACTTTGGCGCCTGTGCTGGCGGCCTCCTCCGCCCTTATTCTGCTAATCCGTTTACCTTTTTTCAGCTCGAAGAACCCGTGAGCCCCTCCCGCTCCACAGCAGAAACTCCTTTCCCTGTTCCGGGGCATCTCTTTTAGCCGGAGACCCTTAACGTTACGCAGTAGGTTCCGCGGCTCTTCGAAGTGCCCGTTCCATCTTCCCAGATAGCAGGGGTCGTGGTAGGTTACATCCTTGTACGCGTTGGCAACGGGCTTGGGTAGCCTACCCTCCTTTACTAGTTGGTCTAAGAGCAGGGTGTGATGTACTACGTCGAGTTCGTAGCCGTATAGTGGGTACTCATGCTTGAAAACATTGTACCCGTGGGGGCAGTTAACGAGCAGTTTCTTGAACTTGTATCTTTTCAGGGCCTCATAGTTGGTCTTGGCAACCTCAGCGAACATAAGTTCGTCTCCTGCCCTCCTCACCGGCTCTCCACAACACTGCTCCTCAGCAAGTACGGCGACCCTAAGACCTGCTGTTTTCAGGAGCTTTAGAAGACTCTCGCCCACGCCCCTAAGATTGGGGTCGTAGGACACGTTACAGCCTGTCCAGTAGAGAACGTCGTATTCCTCTCCCTCTCTTGCCACCTCCGCCAGGCCCCTCTCCTCTAGACTCCTTATCCACTCCTCTCGGTCCACAGGGTTCATGCCATACGCGTTGCCCGTCCTCATTATGTTATAGGATAGCTGGAGGAGGCCCTCTGGCACATTCCCCCCCTTGGCGTAAAGACCCCTCCTAGCGTCAAGGATCGTCTCCACATGGTGTATGTCCACGGGGCACTCGTATACACAGGCGCCGCACATCACACAGGACCAGAATATGTCGGGCTCCATTATCGCTTCTATATCCTTGTCCCAGTCTCCCCTGTCCATGGCCTGCCTCATGTCTAGGACCATCCTCATAGGGGACAAAGGTTTGCCGCTTATGTTCGCTGGGCACGCGTTGTGGCAGCGGGCGCACTTCGTGCAGGCGTCGTAGTCCATCCTCTGCTTCCAAGTTGTGTGAGAGAGCTTGACTATACCCAGCTCCCCTGTCTCCACAGCCTTCTCCAGGTTATCCACAGGCTTGAACGCAGAAGGGTGTTCCAACCTAGAGTAGAATATGTTCAGAATACCGCTGACAACTATGTGGGATAGCTTGGTGAAGGGCAGGAGAGCAATACCGGTCATCGCGATGCCCAGGTGGAAAAGCCACAGTCCCCTGTAGAGCTGACGCAGAGCATCCTCATCCATTCCCTGGAAGAGTCCCGACAGATACATGCCTATGGGGTCCCAGTATCCTATCCACTCCCTCCTATAGGCAATCGTGTTAATTGCATCCAGTATAAAACCAGTAACCAGTATCACTCCGAGAAGCAGTAGCACCGCGTAGTCCTCACGTGACTGTGGAAGACCCGTGGTCAGGCCCCTGGCCCTTCTATAAAAAGCCAACACTATGCCAGCAAGCGCCATAAGGCCTCCGGAGACTGCCATAAGCTTAAAAGCCCTATAAACACCATCTACAAGGAACCTCTCGTCAAAGAGCCTGAGTGTAATCTCGAATTCTATTCCCCTTAAAAACGTAGCTATGAAGAGGAGGAGCATTCCATAGAAGATCAGAGCATGAATGGCTCCCTCGAACATCTTCTGGAGAACCTTCGCCTGTAGCAAGGAGTGAGAAAAGAGCCTCCCCAAGCGTTCTGCAATTCTATTGGGCTTGGGTAGGTAGAAGGCCTTGCCAAACCACCTTCTAGAATACCTGGAGAACCCATACACAAGAACAATAGCTACAGCAAGAGTGAATACGTAAACAAGAGGCTCGAGGTCCTCGACGTAGAGGAAGTGCTCAATGCCCACAAGGCCGGCGGACAAGCCTAACCCCTCCCTAGCGCCAGGCGGGCTCTGACAGGCTAGAATATCAGTGTCGAAGATATAAATCGTCAGCGACAATAAACAACACCCAACATCCCCTACAAGGGGCGTCCATCTTGTTCATACTCCAGGTTTACAAGCTTCTCGATGACAGAAGGTTCCAAGAGAGCATAGCGAGGGCCTCCAACAACGCCCGCCAGGGGGTCTCAAAGGCGCTCAAGGAGAACCCTTGGCTGGAGGAGCTGGCTGCGAGGATAAAAGAGGTAGAGGACCAGGTAATCAGCGACCTGGAAAACTATATAGACAAGACCCTTGCCAGCCTCCAAAAAGCCGGCGCAGGGGCACACTTCGCGAGAGACTCGAGCCACGCGCTCAGGATATTCGATGAACTAACGCAGAGCGTGGACCTCGTTGTCATGTCGAAGAGTATGGCTGCAGAAGAAATAGGGTTGAGGGAACACCTGGAGAAACGAGGGGTGGAGGTCTGGGAGACCGATTTGGGGCAGTTCCTAGTACAGCTCGAGAATGGGAAGCCCATGCACACTATAGCCCCAGCCATACACATAACCCGGTCTCAGGCCAGGCGGTTGTTAAGTAGACTGGGGAGGGACCCGGGAAGTGAGGAGCCGGAGAAACTGGCGCACGCTGCCAGAGAGTTTCTAAGGATAAAGATACTATCAGCCAAGACGGGGGTCACTGGAGGCAACGCGATAGCAGCTGACACTGGGAGCCTGGTGCTGGTTGAGAATGAGGGAAACATTAGACTAGTATCAGGCGTTGTCGAGCATCATATTGCAATAGTCCCGGTTGACAAGATACTACCCGACCTAAGGACAGCGCTGGACATGGTGCTAGTCCAGTCCGCCTACGCGGGCATATTCCCCCCAACCTACATAAACGTAATAACCGGGCCCAGTAGCACAGCCGACATAGAGCACAAGCGAGTCCTTGGCGCCCAGGGGCCCCGCAGGCTGGACGTCATATTGCTCGACAACGGGCGCCTAAAGGCCAGCAAGCACCCCGTTCTCAAAGCCCAGCTGAGATGCGTTAGGTGTGGACGATGCCAGTTCGAATGCCCCGTTTGGGAAAAACTCGCCAACCACTGGGGCGGCCCAGTTTACGGGGGGCCCATGGGGCTCAACTGGACCTCAATCGTGCATGACCCGGATCTTGCTAGTGAGCTTTCCTTCTACTGTCTACTCTGCGGCCGCTGCAGCCAGGTTTGCCCGGTGTCCATCCCACTTGAGGACATAATAAGATGGCACCGTACACGCGTGTGGAAGGAAAAGCCCTCTGGGGAAAACTAATAACAATATTAACATTCCAAAGCCAATATACTAGACCCGGTGTCGGGCTTGAAACTGCATGAGTACCAAGCTAAGCAGTTCTTCGCCAAGCACGGGATACCCATACCCAAGGGAAAGCTGGCCACAACCCCCGAGGAAGTAGAGCAGGCCGCCCGCGAGCTCGGCGGCAAAGTTGTCCTAAAGTCACAGATACTCGTAGGAGGCCGTGGCAAGGCGGGTGCTATAAGGCTGGCAAACTCCCCCGAGGAGGCCCGTAGGGTGGCTGAGGAGCTGTTCGGCCGGGTCTTCAAAGGCCATGTTGTCAAAAAGATATACGTAGAGGAACAGCTCGACATAGCCCGCGAAATGTACGTGGGCTATGTACTCGACCGTGCGAAGAAGGGCTTCACGCTCATAGTCAGCAGCGTTGGGGGGATGGAGATAGAAGAAATAGCGGCGAAACACCCGGACAAGATTTCCAAGACAACCATAGACCCCGTCTATGGGCTATGGGACTTCCAGGTGAGAAACGCCCTCTACAAGGCAAGTATGCCAAGCGAGTACTTCAAGGAGGTTTTCAGAATAGCAAAGAAACTGTATGAGATACTAACCACCTACGAGGCGGAGTTGACTGAGATAAACCCCCTGGTCGTGACAGGAGATGGGAAGATAGTTGCGGCCGACGCCCGTCTTAACATAGACGACAACGCGCTCTTCCGCCACAAGGACCTAGAACAGCTCAGGGACTACACGGAGGAGGACCAGCTCGAGAGAATAGCTGTTGAGAGGGGTCTGAACTATGTCAAGCTCGACGGAAACATAGGAGTGATAGCGAATGGCGCGGGCATGTCTATGGCCACCATGGACCTGATATACATAATGGGGGGTAAGCCGGCCAACTTCCTCGACGTGGGAGGCGGTGCGAGCAGCGAGGTCGTGAAGAAGGCCATAGAAACAATACTAATGGACAAGAACGTCAAGGTGATATTCATTAACATATTCGGGGGAATAACCCGGTGCGACGAGGTAGCAAGGGGTATAGTCAAGGCCCTCTCCGAGATGGAGATTGGAGTACCCATAGTCATTAGGCTCGCTGGCACAAATGAGGAGGAGGGTCGTAAGATACTTGAAGACTTCATACGCGAGACGGGCATAAAGTTGCACATAGCCAAGACGATGGAGGAGGGAGCGAAAATGGCAGTTGAACTCGCCCGCAAGATGGAGGAAGGAGGTGAGGCCTGATGGCGATAATAGTAGACCGTAACACCAAGGTTATAGTACAGGGTATAACCGGTAGCCAAGGACGCTTCCACACAGAGAGGATGCTGAAGTACGGCACACGTATAGTAGCGGGCGTAACCCCGGGCAAGGAGGGCCAGAGTGTGCATGGAGTCCCAGTTTACAATACCGTGGAAAAAGCAGTAAAACAGACCGGAGCTGACGCCAGCATAATATTCGTGCCCGCCCCCTTCGCGGCCGACGCTTTCATGGAAGCCGTGGAAGCCGGTCTAAAAACCGTGGTAGTGATCACTGAGGGCATACCTGTGCATGACGAGCTGAAGATGTACCACAAGGCAAAGAAGGAGGGAGTGACACTAATCGGTCCAAACACGCCCGGCATACTCAGCGTAGGTGAGACCCACCTAGGGATAATGCCCACACACGTCTTCAAACCAGGGCCTGTGGGCATAGTGTCGAGAAGCGGTACCCTCACGTACCAGGTAGGAGCCTACCTAACCAGCCTTTACGTTGGTCAGTCAACAGTCCTGGGCATCGGAGGCGACAGGATAGTCGGCCTGACTTTTGTGGAAGTGCTCGAAAAGTTCGAGAAGGACCCCCAGACAAAGCTTGTCATACTAATAGGCGAAATCGGTGGCACGGCTGAAGAAGAAGCCGCGGAGTACATAAAAAGCAAAATGACCAAACCCGTCGTGGGCTACATTGCCGGAATAACCGCTCCCTCAGGTAAGAGAATGGGCCACGCGGGTGCCATAATAGAGGGGGGAAGGGGAACAGCGGAGTCTAAGATAAAAGCCTTGGAGAGCGCAGGCGCCAAAGTTGGTAAGACCCCCCTTGAGGTGGCACAGATAGCAAAGCAAATACTAGAAAAGGGCCAATAACTCCCCCTCCGCATAGAGGTTCCCCAAGAGTTTTTAGGGGTACGTTTTTACTTCGTGAATTTCGAAACCATAAATTGTAATTACTCAAGGCTTCTCAACAGCCAAAGGCCAGCTAATTGGTATGGCAGGGATGCGCGGAAATAACAGCTGGTCTGGGTCGTTTTTCATGATTTAGATTTAGACCGGATTATCTTTCCAGAGGTGTTTCCTGAACGCTTCCAGGGGCTCTGGCTTGCTTCCCATGTATTCAGCCGCAGTCACTAGCCTAACGCCCAATCTCTCAGCCTCCTCTACGTGTTGCTGTATCCTCTCCCTGTACTTGGGGTCCCTCACAAGATGGTGGTCTGCGACCAATGTTTCGGGTTTCAGTGTTCTTATTACCTTTAGCATGCCTTCAAGCCCCCGCTTAACTGCATGTACCGGTACCTTGTAACCCGCGAAATAAGTGGGTGGCCCTCCCAGGATGACGAGCTTCGGACGAGGTGTTCGCCATCTCTCGAGGACCTCTAATGCAGTGTCATCTGCCGGTCCCTGTACGTCGCTTGTAAAGATCAGCGTCTTGTCACCGCATTGGAGTCTCACCATAAGGACCTTACCCACCCTAGTACCAGGCTCGCCGTGCCATACAGGTGGGGAAAACTCTATCCTGAGATCACCAATCGCTACCATCTCGCCATCCGCGTATATAACCCGGGCCGTCTCAGCGACTCCCAATTTCTCCAGGAAGAACCGAGCTCTGGACCTTTGGCTGGAGTTGATGTCCTTTAAAGGGTGTTTAACCAGGAGGGTTTTCCCCTCATAGGATCCAGGTTGGTCCCTCATGTAGTGGTCATAGTGGTAGTGAGTGATTGTAACCACCTCGGAGGACTCCAACGCCCTCAGCGCCTCTCCTCGCAGCTTCCCAAGCCTTTCCATCTCAATAGGGTGAGGCGGTAAGCCAAAGCGTGTAGGTGCGAGGGAAGCGCCTAGGTCGAGACCCACCTTTACGCTACACATTTCCACCTGAGTTGCAAGACTCCTTACACCCATGCTGTCCGCTGCGATTATCCTAACATGCAACTCTGACGCCCCCACCCAGGTTGAAGATAGGGATGGGATGGTGCAAAAACCTAACCATTCCCTCTCCCCTTTACAGTCCTAGACAATATATATCGGCCCTGTAGGTACTGGGCCTCTGCGAGGAGAAGGGACTGGTCCAAAAGGTTGTGAGCCAAGGCCCTTAGACCAGTAGTGAGCAAACCCAGCCTCTCTCTCAGCCCGCCGGGCCTGTATCCGTTAACCCTTATAACACCCCATATGTCGCCCGATAGGCATAAAGCGAGGGAGACGAGCCTTAGCGCAGCTAAGTAGGTTAGCGCGACCCCAGGTGACACCCTAGACAGTAGCCTAACAAAGGCCACGGTGTCCATCATACTATACGCGGCGAGACCCCCCAGCGTGAGAACAGTCAACCTCAGCACTCCTAGCAACAAGTGCTCGGGAGAGAACACGCCCACTAGGACCTGGAAAAAAGACCCGGTAGCAATAAACACCCCAGCGAACACCAGTAAAAACCTAGCCGAGGCCAAAAGCATGACGGGCGAGCGGATAGCAACGTAAGCTGTAAGGACTATGAAGAGCATGACGACGACCAGAGAGCTTCCAGTGAACGCAGTGATTCCCACGATTAACATCAGGAATAAGGGTAGTAGGGCACCCCTAGTAATTCCTCTATTCTCGGAGGAGCTTGCATGCATCGAGTTACAAAGAGACCTCAACCAGGCTCCCCCTCCCATCTATTGCATAAACTTTGTCGAAGACACCCCGTGCCTCCCAGGGCCTAAGCATTGCAGCCAACACTATGCCACCAGCATCCCTAAACCTCCTCAGTGAGTCCAATACTATCTTTCTTAACTCCTCGCTTAACCCCCTCAGGGGCTCGTCCACCACGAGTATATTGGGGCCTTCTATAAGGTGCCTCGCGTATAGAAGTATCCTTGCTTCACCTGTGCTGAGAGTGTAAGGATCCCTATGTCTCTCTCTCCAGAGCCCAATTTCCTCCAACACTTTCCCTACGTCATAGCCAGCCATATCCGCAGGGTATTTGAGCTCCTCTAGTATGGTACGCTTGAAGAAAACATGGGAGTGGGGAGAGGGTATTATCCTGACAATACCCTTCCTACGCGCATGCCCCACACTGCATTTCATAATACCGCTTGAGAGCTTAAGCAAGGTGGTCTTACCGCTACCATTGGCACCAGTTATCGCTACAGCGTCCCCTGGTCCCAGTTTTAGCGAGAGTTCTTTGAACAAAGGCCTCCCCGGGTAGGCGAAGCTACAGTCCTCAATCAGGAGACTAGCGTCACCCTCAGGCTCCCGCGGCAAGGGGAGTCCCTTAGCTGTAGGTTTGCTGTTATTTGGAAGGCTTAGCAGGTCTCTCCCCAAGGTTGTCTCCTTTCTGCTGCCATGCATTGTGGCAACAATAATGACTTCCCTGTTATCCGCATGGGCTTCAAACAGGGAGGCTATCCTATCCAGATTCTCGTCATCGAGGTTGGACTGGGGCTCGTCCAGCATTAAAAGCCTCCTCTCCCCAGTACTGAGCGATAGGAGTGTTATTACCAGGTACTTCTCGCCGTCGGAAAGAACATATACAGGCTTACCCAGGTGGGGCCTGAGGGCCTCCCATACCTCCTTAGGTGCCCGGTTCAGCGCGAGCTCGTCACGCACCCGGTTTGTCAGGAATCTTAACGTGGACGGGTTGGGTACAAGGTCCAGCATGCCCTCCGAGGCCGCCTGTTGGGGAGCCCTGCCCCAGACTCTTATCAGGGCCTCTGCACTATATCCCTTGTATACGTTTGGTATCAGGCCAGCGAGGGCCTTTAGGAGGGTGGTTTTACCACTGCCGGTATCGCCCGCAATCCAGTAGAGCCCAGGCTCTCCTATCTCGATATCTACATCTCTTAAGATAACCTGTCCTCTGGGGGAGACTATTCTAGAGATTTTTGCGTATAGGGCTTGTCTATCCGTCTCCGAATCCCCTCTCAACAAGGTGTCTGTGGAGTCCAGATGCAAGCAGAACCGCTAGGGGGTGGTCTATTAGCAGGTCCTCGGGGAGGAATATGAGGACGCTAGCAGTGAAAGTAAGGAGCCATCCATCCGCGTCTATTTGAAGGTATTCTAATGATGATAGTGACCACTCATATAGCGGGGAACCGGGTATGGCATAGTGTGTGAAAACAGCGAATCCCAGCAAGTAAGTGGGTAGCATGCCCAGGGCTGAGAGGATAACTAGTGCCACCTTATCAGTTGCGTTAAGCCCAGTCAGGTTCTTTCCCCTGTTTCTCAGGAATATTCGAGCTAGTATTGATATCAGGGGCGCGCTGATTAGGAAGCCCCATAGATAACCTGCAGTATACCCGAACAGTACGGGTAACCCGCCCCTGAATCCCGATGCGAGTGGAAGGCCAAGGCCTATGAGCATGATGTATATCATCATTGAGTAGAAAGCGTTCCTCGGGGATAATAGGAGTCCTGCCAGGACAACTGCTGTGTTCTGGAGAGTGTAGGGTATTGGGCCAACCATTATCCGGAGTTGGGCGGTGAGAGCCGTCAGGACGGCCATTAGTGGTATTAAGGCCTTCTCGGCGTGACTGTTCATCCCCGACTGTCCCCGCTGTTGTTTATCTTACATTTCCGGTGAGTGGAGGTAATCTTGTTTATTGAGAGTATCATTTGGTGTAATAGAGAAACTATATAAAAACCAGTAAATAATATACATTAAAGTGTTTGAGCACATCAGAGTGGGTGCCATGGAGGGGAATACGGAAAGAACAAGACATAAGACCCTGTCACAGACACTAGCGCTAATCCTGCTAACACTGATAATAGTGACCTCCATAGTGGTCATACACTCGACCATGGCAAACTTCGGAATAGCGCTGGGAGAGGACAGCAGAGCCTCGCTCCTAGGAGGTACCTTAATAGAAGAGGTCGTTCCACTGGTCGACGAGGAAAAACCCAACTACTGCTACGCCATAGGAATAGTGGTCAGGAATCCTACTAGAGAGCCCATAAGCACAGACCTCACCCCCATATTCATAAGAACAAATGAGCGCACGATACTAGGCGAGCGTGTGTTTTCGTGGAGAAGAGAGACAATACAGCCCGGAAACTCGTTTACGGCAATATACTATCCCAACAGCCGCATCGACCCCAGTTATATCGAGGTAAGACTATCACAGGACACGCCCTCATCCAGTATAATAAGGAAACACATGCCCTGCACACTTGGTAGAGGAGGCACGATGACACTATCCGAGGGGAGTGAGGAGGCCAGGACCCTAAGACTCGGCAACCTGTCCATAACCCTATGGCTAAGCGATGCGGGTTCTAACAGCGTCATGGTCTGGTTCAATATAACCGTGAACACCACCCTACCCCCGGGAACTATAAGAGGAGAGGTCGTGCTCCGCGAGACTATAGGCTCCCCGCATGGACCAGTTTTCCATAACCCAACAGAATATGTTCCCGGAGAGGTCTACATGGGCTACTTAGGCCCCGTAAGCCTAGGGGATTACGAGAAAGTAACGGTTCTCTGGAGCCTGCTACGCTAGTCTAGTGTCGTCCGGTTCTCATAGCCTATATTCAAGTTTGGGAATAAAATAACAAAATAAAAATACTACTTCATGTAAACAAGTATAATATATACATATTACTGTATTTACAACGGTGCTAATATGATAAACAGAAACACCAGCTCAAGGGCCAAAGGCAACAGTCAGCCCCTGACAGTAATACTCCTGCTTGTCCTCACAATAGTATCTTTAGTGGGAATATACAGCGCTGTTAACAGCATAGGTGGGGAAGATACTAGAGCAAGCGCCGGGCCGATACTGGGCAAGATGCTCGTAGAAGAAGTGATCCCGGTTCAAGACGAAGAGCGTCCAGACACCTGTATTCTACTTGGAATAACTGTTAGGAACAATGGGAAAGACCCTCTCCCACTTCACGACATAAGGCTCTACGTATACATAGACGACACCCTGGCTCAAGTCATGGATCCAGTAGCACCCTACAATGATATACTAGTGCCGGGGGAAGCACAGGAGCTCGTCTTCGCCACGCCGAGGAGTATTAGCCCAGGTAACATTGTTCTTAAAATAACGGGGAGGTACTCGATAAGCGACTCGTTCAAGTACGAGCTGCCCTGCACCCTTACTCCGACGGACTACTCTGTTCTTACTATTGCAAACACGCGTGATAACCCCAAGGTTATGGATATTGAAGGATTATTGATGGAGATTTGGGTAGAGTACATGGGAGAGGAAGAAGGCTATACTGTACATGCCCGTCCCTTGTATCAAAGCCAAAGTATTGGAGAAGAGGTTGAGCTGTGGTTGGGATTTATACACGTTGATGGAAAACACGCTTACCCGTACCTAGATTCCAGACACTTAGAACCGAGGCCCCCTGATGGAGAATGTGATAACGCAGAGAAGGTGCACCACAACGATGATGAGGACAGAGGAGATGAAAGGCACCATCACAGAAAACAATATGAGCGTGTAAGGGAGCACGAGGGGGAAGTATATGAGGACCACCGATGTGGTGAGCAAGACTATGTTGTTTGGAAGGGACTCGATGAGAGATCGTTCCCCCTTATAGTAATTTTAGGCCGGGTGGGATAATTACTTCTCCGGTATATGGACGATGGTGGGTCTCCCACCATTGGTTTCCCTCTTAAGCCTGGGGTAATACCTTACAACCACCATGGTTAGGAGAACCGCGCTTGTGGCAAACGGGGAGCCTAGGCCTATGTGGGAGAACATCCATCCCCCCAGGCCGGAGGAGGGGCTCCCCACGATTGTTCTGTAGAAGTTGGACTTTGCGAACAGACGCCCCCTTTCCCCGGGGGATGGGGATATGCGTGAGAGTAGCGTGTTGTACGCGGGTATCCAGGATGATATTGCTATGCCCAATAGAACCATGGCGACTGGCAGGAGGTTTTTGGGTAGCCCCACATACATTAGCGTGCCTATAGTAATGCCGGCAACCTCGCTTAGCATGAGGGGCTTGAGTGCCCCTATTCTGTCGGCAGCAATGCCTACTCCATACTGGGTGAAAACACCCACGACATCGACCAAGGTCATAAGTACACCCACCTCGGCAGGCTCGAGACCGTAGGCGACTTTGAGATACGGCGTGAGGAGGGGGAACCAGAGCGACCAGGCAATCCTGTCCATCACCATAAACTCTATGACTGTTCTCTCGCGGGGATGTACCTTAACCGTCTCAATCAACCGGGCTCGTAGCTCGCTTGGATGGGGGAGCCTCCTATCGGTCAGGGTTTCCTTGAACGCGATTGCAGCGAACACGAGGCTGGCGAGGGCTAGAACCAGTATCAGGGAGAACAGTCGGGCGTAGCCCATTTTCTCAGCAACAAGACCTGCAGGGTATGGTGAGAGGACTCTAGATATGCTGAAGAAAGTGGCGATGAGGCCGAAGGCTGCCCCCAGCCTTTCTGGGGGAACGCTGTCGGCGATTAGGGAACTCCGCGCGGGGTTACCTGTGACGAAGGCTGTGTAGAAGAAAAACAGTGCCAGGACCACTAGGGGCAGGCTGAGGGGGGCTAGTGCTATGAGGGATGCTACGGTTATCATTAGGCTTGTCATCAGGATTACGGGTTTCCGTCCAACCGTGTCTATTAGAGCTCCTGCGAGGGGGAGTGCTATGGCCGATGCCAGTAGGCCTATGCCAGTAAGCCCTCCAATAGTGTTTAGCTCAAGCCCCCTCTCTGCAAGGTAGTAGGGATAGTATATCCTAAACGTGTTCATAGCGAAGGAGAACATAAGCACATAGACCAGCATGGCCTTCAGGTTCCTGTGCAACAGGCACCCCTTCTCCCGTAGGGTTATGTGATGGGCTCGTTTTTCTATCACGTTCTGAGGATAATAATGGATAACAATTCCAATATAGGCCCACGAACGTGGGCGGCGCCTGAAGCTCGAGGCTACTCGTACCTCAGGGCTCTCACAGGGTCCATCCGAGCCGCCCTCCAAGCAGGGTATAGGCTCGAGATCATGCTCACTAGAACAGCGACTCCTAGAGCCAGGAGTATGATTTGGGGGTCTATGACTGGCGTGTACCCGATGGGAGCGGGCGCCTCGAAGGCCGATGCCCTCTCTGCAGCCCTGCGGGCGATTATCTTGGGTATTGCTAGGGAGCCCGCGACACCCATGCCCACTCCTACTAGCCCCCCCATGAAGCCTATGAGGGTCCCCTCAACGAGTATCATGAGGAGGACATGCCTGTTCTTGTAGCCCAGGGCCTTATAGGTGCCAATCTCACGTGTTCTCTCAAGCACGGTTATGAGCATTGTGTTAAGTATGCCCAGGCTGGCTACGACGAGGCTAATGCCTGCTATACCTGCCATGAGAAAGCTGAGTTGCCTGACCACTGTTTGGAAGGCCTCTCCGATCTGCTGGGCGGAGACAGGCATGGCGTTCTCTCCGAACATGTTAGAAATACTCTCGACGACAGGGTCCACCTGGTCCACGCTAACAGCTTTCACTATAATCCTATTGTAAGTCGCACTGCCCAGGATGTCCTGGGCACTCCTCAGTGGTATGAAAATTATGTCATCGGGTCTGAGGAACGCGAGTGCACCATACCTGTCCATGACACCCGACACAGTGAGTCTCACGAGCCTAACATCGCCGCCCGAGCCGACCTCCATGAAAATCGGCTGCCCTGCAAAGACTTTCTGCCTCTCCCTCAGGTGATCGTAGCCTACGTTGTACCCGATTAGGGCCAAAGGGGCCTTTGTGTCAGGGAACACGGTGCCGTCAAGCAGCTTTATATCAGAAAGGAACATCTCAAGACCCTTGGGGGTCACCCCCAGGACAATCTGCTGCTGGAGCTTCTCTCCCCCCACGTAAACGTTCGTTATAAGAGTAATCATAGGCTCAGCGTCCCTGACCCCAGGTATCCTCTTAACAGCCTCTATATCGCTGGGAGTGAGCCTGCTGCTGAAGACGAATATGGTCTCAGGCCCCATTTTCTCCAGGGTCTCCTGTATGCTCTGACTTATACCTGCGGTCTGGGCAACGAGGGCAAGTATGGTAGCCACGCCGACAGCGACGCTGAACAGGGTCAACACTACCCGTGTCTTCCTGGCAGTAAGCGACTTGAGCGAGACCAGTATAAAATCACTAATCATGGCCCCGGCTCCTCACAATCTTGGCGACCACAAGTGCAACAATCACGACACCAAGTACGGCTATCAGGCGAGCCCCCTCAAGCCCGAAGGGGGCAGCACTACTCCCCTGTTCAACCTGTCCTCCTCCCTCTCCTGTAACCTGATTTAGGGTAGACTGTATTCTGACGGGCACTTCCAGGGTCTCCTGATAAGAGTTGCCCAGATTGTCCTCATATGTTATCCTTAGGGAAAGGGTCCTGTCTCCAGCAGAGCCCGCCTGGGGCACTAGGCTCAGGGTCAGGGTACTGCTTGTACCCGGGCCTATCCTGCCAACAAAGACCCTGGTCGATGAAAGGGCCTCAATCCCCTGTGGAAGCCCCGTTTCTAAGAAGACCTTCTCAGCAGCCCCCTTGCCAAGGTTGCTCAGAGTTATAGATAGGCTGAAGGGCTGCCCCTCTACCACGTCTTCGGGTATAACGCTCATTTCAGTGACCTCCAGGACAGGAGTCTTTTTGACAAGGAACCCCAGGGTACTCGTAATTGTGAAAGGCATGCCTCCCTGGTACAGTTTTAGAGTTAGGGTAAGGGCAACATTATCCCCAAGCGTGGGGGGCACGTAGAGCGTCGTATTTATTACACTGGCTTTCCCTGCAGGCATCATTCCTAGGGAGTAATGTGACGTGCCAACTATGATTGAAGACGGACCCAGGGGCGTTAACGTTGCCTCAACTGACTCCCAGTCACTCGTACCTGTATTCTGGATTTTTATCAGGACAGGCGTGGGTCTCCCGGCCTCTATCGTTGTGGGCTCCAGGCTCGCCTGGAGCTGGGGTGTGGGGATGGGACTAACCCTGAAGTAGGTCTCCAACATTCTGTTTCCAGGACCGTTTTCCGGGTCCCAATAGGACACACTGAGAATTATGGATGCCCGTGCCTCCGACTGTACTGGGAGGACAAGCACGTCGAGCCCGATCTCCCGAGACTCCCCCGGCCCCATCCCCCCTATAACGATGGGTGATGCCCCAGTGTTTACTACTATGGGAGAAGCCGCCCCAGTCCTGACGCCAACAACCACATCCTGCAGGGGATGGTCAAGCTTGTTAATAATCTCGAACACCACCCTGTGGCTACCCGGTCCAAGCTCCGCATTATTTGGGCGGACCAACCTTATCTCGATGGCGCTCGAGGTCGGCTTTGGGAGGACTTTGACCCCCAACGTCTGGGACACCGAATGCTGCCTCCCAAGCTCGTCCTCGTAGAACATCTGCAACTGGAGGGTAATCGGCCCCGGAGATGAGGGGGTTACAGTCGTTCTAAATTCCTTACTGCCACCCGGTGGAAGGGTGCCAACATAGAGCGTAGGCGGGGCTATGGTGGCTGTAGGGCTTTGGATGTTCAGGGTCAGGTTGTAGGCGGTCTCCCTGCCACGATTCTCAACAACTAGGGAAACCCTATTCTCCCTGCCCTCGACAAGAGCCTTCTCGTAGAGCCTAACAGAGGGCATGGGTGTAGGAGGGCTCACTACGGGGATGCCCAAGGGGAGGACCTTCTCGTTACGCATACCATCCTTGTAATAGGTCAGGGTAACAGTAATGGTCTCAACGCCGCTTGCCTGGGGAACAGTGTATGCATAGTAGACTCTCGCAGCCTTCTCGTCTGGCTTTAGCTCTGGTATGAACCATTCCTGGTTTACTCCTACTAGCCTTATAGTGGGGGGCAGGCTGAGAGTTATTGTAACGTTCTCTAGAGAAGCTTGGCCAGTGTTTATGACGGTAGCCTCAACCGGGACTATGTGGCCTGCCTTCAAGCTGGGAGGAGAAAGAATGACAGTCAGGTCACTGCTTCCCCTCGACTCTATTGGTAATGCAAAGGCCTGCTCCTTCACTCCGGGCTTACCCGTCAAAGCGTCCTCGTATGAGAGTGAAACCCTTAGTTGCAGGGTTCCCGAGACGCCTGGGGGGATGTATACGTTGTAAGACAGGCTGATTTGCTCACCAGGCTCCAGCCTCCCCAGAGTCCTCGACGCTAGTCCAAGAACCTGTGCAGGTGGCTGGGCGCTAACAACAATCTGTGCGTTCTCGGCAGGCGTATCCCCCTTATTAGTGGCCGTGACCTTTATTCTTGATACACTCCCAGAAACTGGGGTGTCCCTAACATTTACATTCAAATCGACCTGGGGTCTCGGGGGCTTCTCGATGGGAATATCTACGGATGTGGTGTGGGTAAGGCTAATCAAGCCCACCTTGTACGCGACGCTTATCCCAACCCTGCCCAGGTCGGGCGCGGTGCTCGATACCCTGAGCGGCAAATCTATGACAGTGGTCTCCCCCGGCCCTAGGCTTCCAACTTCAATGAGGTCACTTGTGTTAGGTAGGGCCAGGAACCCCGGCAGGCTGAGGCTGAGGACAATGTCGTGAGCCGCGTAGGGTAGCTGGTTCTCCAGGGCCACGTGAAGCACTCCTTGACCGCCCGCTCTAAGATCTCTAGCCCATGCGGTTATCCTAACACCGTCCACTGGAGGGAGATCGAGAGGTAGTGTTAGGAGCTTCGTTTCCTCCCAGAGCCCCCTACACTCATCATAACCGCTTAGCCTGACTTCTAGGCTAAGCGGCCGGGGGCTTGTCTCACGGCTTGTGTTAAGCATTAGTTCAATTATTCTCTCCTCCCCTCCAGGCAGGGTTCCTATGTAGACCGTACTCGGCTCCAGGGGAAGCCCCTCCCTGCTCTCCAGGTAGACCCTCAGGTCCCAGGCTTCCCCCGTACCCCGGTTTGCTATGCTGAGCAGGACCCTGTTCTCGCCCCCCGCTAGGGCGCTGAGGTTAAGTAGCCTGACCTCAATAAGGGGAGAATCCCCAATCCATACGGCGACCTTGTGGGTCTCCTCTAACACGCCAGGAGCACTCAGGGTGAGGTCTGCCTCTTTCTCCCCCACCGTTAGTTTGTCACTCACGTTCAGGGGGAACTTAAATACCACAATTCCCCCTGGCTGAATGGGGCCGGGAAGGTACACTTTTGCACTATCGTCTCCCTCCAGGCTCTCCAGACCCCAGGGAAGTTCAAGAGTGGCCTCAATCCCCGCCAGGGGCTCCTTCCCCAGGTACTGGACCCTTACCAGCAAGTTCACAGCACTATCGCCTGGGGAGGGGCAGACACCGTTCTCGACACCCTCCCACGCGACGCCTATGACCCGGGTCATGTTAAGCTGGGGCGGAAGTTGGGCATTCGTTTCTTGGACTAACAGGGTAGTAATGAATGCTAGGAGAACCATGGCTATGATTACAATTAATCTAGGAATGGTAGAAGCTTCTCTTCTAACTAGCACGTCCGCCACCCCTTACATCGTATCCCGCAATCCTGCCATCCTGTATGCGTACTACCCGGTCACAGTATCGGGTTATCTCGAGGTTATGTGTAACCATGATTATGGTCCGGCCCTCACCGTGGAGCTCCCGGAAGACATCCATCACCCTCTCAGCCGACTTGGAGTCAAGGTTCCCCGTGGGCTCGTCCGCCAGTATTATGCGGGGATCGTTGGCCAGGGCCCGCGCTATCGCCACCCTCTGCTGCTCCCCCCCGCTCAGCTCCAGGGGCTTCTTATTCGCAATCTCGGGTGGGAGGAACCTCTCAAGGAGCCTACGGGCCCTCTTCTTCCTCTCAGACCGAGGGATGCCCGCAGGTATCATGGGGACCATGACGTTCTCCAGGGCCGTCAGGTGGCTTATCAGGTTAAAACTCTGGAACACAAACCCTATTACACGATTACGCAACTCCGCCATCTGGTTGTCACTGAGCCTCGATATGTCCACCCCGTTTATAAGAACACTCCCCCTACTAGGCCTGTCAAGAGCCCCTATGAGGTTAAGGAGGGTGGACTTACCACTTCCCGAGGGACCGACAATAGCCACAAACTCCCCCTCTTCCACAGACAAACTCAGGCCCCTTAGAGCGGGATAGCTCCTCTTCCCGACCCTATACACCTTCCAAACATCCCTAAGCTCGACAACAGCCCCTGCCATAAACACCGCCATATATACAAACATATACAAGAAAAGACAAGCCACCAACCAACAATACCACCAACCAGAATAAAAAAGCTAACGCAAAAACCACAACACCAAACACATGGAAAACGCCAAAAATAAAACCCTCACACAAACAACAAATAAAAACCCGAGAAAGCCGCCGTAGCTCAGCTGGCAGACCCCTGCGCAGGGCCCCACAGGGGGCCAAGAGCGCCGGCCTTGTAAGCCGGTGGCCGCGGGTTCGAATCCCGCCGGCGGCTCCACTTAAATGCCTCATATTTAAACCTTCTCCTCCAGCCCCACAATCTATATAAAAAATATCCTGTGTTTCACCTCCTTGGAGCAGGCTGAAACTTCAGAAGTGGTAGTCATGGCTGACAATCAGGAGTAGTAGATGCAAGTCGACCCAACAAAGTTGAGCGAGGAGACGCGTCAGCGTATACTCAAACATAAGGTTGAGAAGCACGGTAGGAAGCGTGTGACGGAGCTTGCAGGGGTAAGCAGGGTAACCCTTTGGATAATCCTTGAGAAGAAGTCGCCAGTCAAGCCAGAGTGTGTGAAACCACTCCTCAAGCTACTCTCACGCCACGAGTTCGAGGAGCTAGTAACGTTGGGGGTACTAAGAAGCCTCGATACAGTTAAAGAAGACGGTACAATAGACTAAACCTTAGTCCTTGAACTTCTCACTATAGCAGAACATGAGCATAGATTGTTTTTCTCACTGAGGCTTATAGGTGAAGGCTAATAATAGAGAGGCTCATAGAACTTATACCCAATTCCATAGAAAGGGTGGAGCTAATAGATTAGCTCCACGAGAATAAGGAACTCGCCGAAAAGTGGGGCATAAAGGACTAGGTCTAGGAAAGCCGCTTCTTCCTCCTCCCTTAATCCTCTTATAGGTTTCCTCGTCTCCAAGTAGAGCCGGGAAAAATACCACAGTACATTTTTCCACATTAACTCAGGAATACGATGCGATATGGTTTGCTTTGTAGATAGAGGCGTAACTCGCTGAGGACAATCCTACGGAAAGGGTC
The DNA here is from genome assembly GCA_027048265.1 of Desulfurococcales archaeon. Lineage (GTDB taxonomy): Archaea > Thermoproteota > Thermoprotei_A > Sulfolobales > Fervidicoccaceae > JALTXS01. Next base: position 2,903 of record JALTXS010000161.1, on the reverse strand, counting down.
TACTAAACATACTCTACAAAACATGATATGATAGCATCTACGGAGCGCTAGACCTAGACTTTGAATTAGAACTATTGAGGGTTAACATTAAGAAATTAAGATACCCATAGTCAAGTACTAAGATAAGAAAGGCCACCAGCGAGATAATGGCGACGGCACACTTAGAAGATACGGTTCAATTACTCCAAGCTACCTCAGCAAATACGGAAAGCATACATGCTCGCGAACAAAGCGGCCGAGAACCTTGGACCACTAGCAAGTCTCTGCTTATTTCTCCACACCCTACTAGGGGAGAGGCAGACGTGCTATGCATACGGGTCCTAACCAGAGTCTTTCCAAGACTCAAAAGCCTAATCACAGAGTTAAATGCTTATTCCGCATTACAGTTTATGTAAGGCTATTAATTGAGCTAACTAGGCTGGGCCAGTGTAATGAACGCACCTAATTTTTTATAATGGTAATTAACAAGTTAACTAAACAGGTTTTTCCAGCCAATCCTCCACTTCTCTAAGTTTTTCTTTTCTATATCTTATTAACGTGTTCGCGTTTTCCCTACACGTTTCAACCAGTTCCTTGGAGAGGCCGCTGTGGGCGAAGAAGTTTCTCTTAGGGTCTGATACCCGCTTCATTTCTTCATTACTGCCTCTACTACCTCCTTGTTTAGAGCTTCCTTCGTGGTTGCTGTTACTTTCAAGAAGTTCTTTGAGCGTCTTGCATTCTCCCTCATTCAGCTTGGCTGCAGCTCTTTCCACTTCCCTCAGGTCCCTTTCTAGCAGTCTTTTGTTAAGCATGAGGTCCTGTGAGAGATAGCTATTATTCTCGTAGATACTGGTGAAATCACTCCTTATCTTGTCGATACTAATGCCTATATCCATGCTAGCACCTGCTAGGAGCCTCTCTCTCAGCCTCATTAGTGCAGCTGTCTCAAATAATGCCTGTACAGTATAAAGCGTGAGCCTTCTCTCCACGCCACTGTACTTCACTTTTAGCTCGCTACCGTTAAAGTCGACAGACCGTGCTTTAGGAACAATACCTAATTTCCACGAATCTTCAATGAATCTCGCTAGTTTCTCAACCAGATTCAGGGGATAGTGGGCACATCTTTCAACCAGTCCCTCGGACCTAATCTGGTACAATGCCAGCGGCACATTGTATTTTATGGTGTTATGAAGTTTAAGACCAAGCCTCAGAAAATCCCTTATTTTGCTGAATAACTCGGAGTAGCATTTACCAACCTTCTTTTTCTCTTCCTTATTTAAGCCCCTTATGATATTATCTGGCTTCACATTGTGGATGTCGCTTACTGTAAGGGGGTATGTGAAGAATATTCTAGCGTCTAGCTCCTCGATATTAAGTGTATAGGGGCCTCTGTATCCCCTTTGAACAGGTGTAGCATATGCTATAGCAGCTTCTATTCCAGATATATCACCAAAAAGTATATCATCCAGTCTACCAAGCTTGTCCGCGGTCACCAGGGATCGGAGGGCTTTCACAGCCATTGATGCGTAGATATTGAGCCCGGTTGAGATATCGAACACGACCCTAGAACAGCAGTTACCCCCGTAGCCTGTCGCCTCAAGCATATGTATTAGAATAGCCAGCTCCACCTCACCCTGCCCAGATCCATCGAACCTAACCCTCCAGTTGTTACCGCTGTATAAGCCTATGGACGGCAAAATTCTTACTTCCATTGGAATACCAGATGCGAGCTCCTTAACATGGTTGCCGATCGTCATTGACAGCTCTTCCCAGTTGCTGAGGAGATCATGTGCCTCTTTAGAAGTACTCGCGACAGTCGTTACTAGGCTCTCGGGGGCCAAAATGTACAGTTTGCACTCATCGGGGCTGGCGAGAAAGTTGCAAAGTGCTTTGCCCGAGAGTCTAGCTTCTTCCCTGCGGTCCTTAAGTTCGTATATAACTTTCTCATAACCCCTAATAGCCCCAAGAACCTGAAAAACGCAGAGTCTCGACACAACACACGCACCTACCAAAGCATCATTGTGTGTGAAAGTAGTCTGCAGTATTGTTCAATTGAATGCATCTAGGTTCCCTTATTATTTTCGGTTAGTTGAAAATTGAATAAAAACACCCTCATTTCATGTGTGCAGTCTATATCTAACTTGTCTCTTGTCTAACTATTCCTTCATCCCACTTCTGGGACTCTTAATACTGTAACTAAAGCTATAACACGAGGTTATACCAGTCAAACACATTGTAACTATATGTTCATGTTATTGAATTATTCTTAAAAGCTTTCAGTAAAAGTTCCATAAGTTAACTAAACTTTTCCCTTCCTAAGTAGGGTAAAAAGAACACATCCGCAGAGTCCATACAAGGAATGACTACGTTGACAGCCTTTCGGGGAATTTGAGGTATGTTTTTTAACTGACTCCCTCCATATCTTATCAAACAGTCCTTGCTAACATGTTTCAACCATTCTTTGTAGCTTATGGGGTGATTATGGTATGGGTAAGCTCCTCTGCAGTGAGGGTCCTCCCCTTTTTACTCTCGAGATTAAGGATGTTGTGAAAATGAGGCGGGATGACCGGGTTGCTGACGCTGTTAGGGAGATGGTTGATAGGAGGATAGGCTCGGTGGTCATAGTTGACGACGAGGGTAGGCCTGAGGGTATCTTCACCGAGAGGGACCTGCTCATAAAGGTCATCGGTGAGGGTAGGAGCCTCGACACCAGGCTGGGCGATGTTATGACCCCCAACCCCATAGTCGGTAAGGAGGACTGGAGCGCCTCTCGTGCCCTCGAGACAATGATATCAAGAGGGTTCCGTCACCTGCCCATCGTTGACGACAACGGTGTTCTCGTGGGGATTGTGAGCATAAAGGACATCGCCCGGGTGTTCTTCGAGGAAGTTGACGTGGAGGAGCTGTACTCCGCAGGCTAGCCC
>JALTXS010000160.1 GCA_027048265.1 Desulfurococcales archaeon | reverse complement strand
AACGGGGAGCCGCAAGCGCAAGGCCCCCCACCACGAGGGCCATGGCCACACCCGCGAGCAGCATGCCGAGCATCATGTAGGGGCTCAGGAAGAAGAACACCATACCAACCACCTCCCATAAACAGGTTCTACCATAGTCTATCAAGTTAAATATCTCTGCCCAGGCCCCACCTATTAACATTAACCTATTAACACACTAATCCTCCCCAGCCCCGCACACGGCCTCGCACACGACCAAGGCCCCCACGGGGGAGTGGGACCTGTAGAAAAGGAGGGCCCTCTTATCAGACCCGGAGAGGGGCCTTCCCCTCAAGACCCTAACCACGCTCACAGGACCCCCAGGGCCAGCGAGCTCCAGCACTCTCCCCAGCAACAGGCTCCCCAGGCCCCTCCTCCACATCCCCCGGGCCACGTGGACCCCATAATCTATGTTCCTCGACACTGGGTTGTAGTAGGCGGCGGCAACGGGACTCCCCTCAAGGAACGCCACTATAACCACATCCCCCGGCAAGGGAGGCTGGAAAAACCCCCAGCTGGACCTCTGCACGACCTCGGCGTGCTTCGCTCCCTCGCCCGCTTCTCCCCCCTCGTAGACCCTGATAGACACCCTCTTCGCCACAGCGTTACCAGGGAGCCTCCTAGGGTGACTGGGGTCGTAGAAGATGGCAACGCTTGACCGCCTACACGGGGACAGGAGCCCAGCTAGGAAGCCCGGCTCAAGGTGCTCTACCCTCAACCGTGCCACGAGAAGGGCCCTTGCACCCACCCGAGCGGCCCTCCTGCAGGCTGCCTCCCCTATCTCCTCAAACGCCCCCGTGTCTCCTGGCTCGCCGATCAGTTGGAAGAGTCCCCGACGAGCCCCCCGGGCCTTCCTCCACTCTACTAGGACCCAGTCCCCCTCCAGGGGGGCGTTGTATGACCTAAGGGCCCTGGTCCAGAAGGTGCGCAGGCCCCCGAGCCTGTGGAGCCACTCCGCGAAGCGTAGGGGGGATTCCAGCGTGGCGCTCGCCCCCGGGCCTACCTTGTCCCTTGCTCGGGGGTCAGGTTTGTGGTGGGTGGTTTAAAAAAGGCCCGCCGGGAGCCCCGGGAGTACATACCCGTGCTTCCCCGGTAGGCGGCTCCTCGTGTTAACCCGTGTTAAATACCTCCTGGGAGAGGGTATAGCCTGCCATGAATTAACTTGCGGTTGAGAGACAATTGACAGGAACGGCCCACTCGACCCCATTGTGAGGAGGATAGGATGCCCCTAAACGGAGACATGATCGAGGTAACCTGGCTGGGCCGTGGGGGGCAGGGGGCCGTCATGGCCTCCGAGATTCTAGCCCAAGCGGCCATAATGGAGGGGCGGAACGCCCTCTCCATCCCCGAGTTCGGCGCTGAGAGGAGGGGGGCTCCAGTACGGGCCTATAACAGGATAGCTGCAACGATCGACGCCGTGGTGCCCCGAACCCCCATAACCCGGCCCCACATACTTGTGGTTATGGACCCCAGCCTCCTGAGGGCCCGGGGGCTCATACCAAGCGTGAGGCCCGGGGGCACGGTGCTGGTCAACACGGGCAAGAGCCCCGGCGAGGCCCGCCAGCTCCTAGGCAGGGACGATTTAGAGGTCCACACTATAAACGCGACTGAGATAGCCCTGAGGGTCCTGGGGAGGCCCATTGTAAACACGATACTCGTGGGGGCCCTGGTGAGGACCGTGCCCCTCGTCAGACTCGAGAGCGTGAAGGCGAGTATAAGGGAGAAGTTCTCGGGCAGGATACTGGAGAAGAACCTCAAGGCGGTCGAGGAGGGCTACAACAGGGTGGTTCTCGGTAAAAGGGAGGAGGTGGTGGCCAGTGTCTGAGACAAGGCTTCCCACGTGGACCGAGGTCACCCCCGGCGGCATAGTAAGGGAGCCGGGGAGCACCCTCCGCCTGGACAAGAACGGGTGGAGGGTCGAGAAGCCCGTGATAGACCCGGAGAAGTGCGTCAGGTGCCGCTTGTGCTGGATCTACTGCCCCGACACGGCGATACTGGAGGTGGAGGAGCCCTACACGAACAGCAAGGGCAGGACCTTCAAGCTCACTTACAAGGTCGACTATGACAGGTGCAAGGGGTGCGGCATCTGCGCCGAGGAGTGCCCCGTGGACGCTATAGAGATGGTTCCCGAGGAGGTGGCCTAGCATGGTAGAGTCGCTTGAGGCGGCCCAGGCGCAGGTCCCGGGGGCGGCTCGCAAGGCCCTCTCGGGGAACAAGGCCGTTGCCATGGCGGTGAGGGAC
>JALTXS010000159.1 GCA_027048265.1 Desulfurococcales archaeon | reverse complement strand
AGTTACACAATTATTCTCGATTGTTTTTAGTCTTGTTCACAGAATACGGTAATTGGTCCCTAAGAACCCAAAGCGGCATCTTAACCGAGGTGACCACAGGGTGCCCACCCTTATGATAATGCGCCACGCACAAGCCGAGCCCCCGGGCAGCGGCCCCGATCCAGAGAGGAGGCTTACCGGCGAGGGTAGGGAGCAGGCCCTGGCAATAGCCCGTAGCCTTGGGGTCAAGCCCAGCATAGTGATAACCTCCCCCTACAAGCGGGCGGTGGAGACGGGGAGCATAATCGCTCGGGAGCACGACGTTGACCTCAGGGTCTCGGAAGAGCTGGAGCCCGCCCGTGCTAGCCTGGAGAGCCTCTCCCGCCTCAACCCTCCCGACAACGCTCTAGTGGTGGGGCACAACCCTAGTGTGGAGAACATTGTATCAAACCTAACAGGATGTACCATAAGGATGTCGACGGGCGCTCTGGCAGTCATAGTCTACGGGGCCCGCCTTGCACCCGGGTCTGGAATGCTCAGAGCTCTCCTAGACCCGAGTCTCCTCAAAAAGCCCGCGAGCAAACAAGGAGACTAGGGGTCAGGGGGATAACCGCGACCCCACAGGCCCCCATGCGATGGGACGAGGGCCTCGGTCTCCCCGAAACCCTCCTCATCCCAAAAACGCTAAAGGGATGCAGGGTATTTTGAACCTTCTCCCCCTTTGTCGACCTGACGCTAGTTTTATCCCCTAGCGGTGCCAAAGAACCAGTATGCCGAGAGTAGTTCTGGGATAACAAGCTATGTTGCAGAGGGAATGGGGTTGCTCCTGGAAGCTCTGGCTCTGAGGCCCGACAGCATAACAGTGTGGAGGGACCCCAGGGTTAGAAGGGCCCTGAGCTGGTACTGGGACGTCATGAGGGACAGGGCCCCCGCAAGGTACCGGATAGCCAGCAGCATACCCGCCGGTCGGGATCCCCGGGGCCTGGACACGGGGGAGCTGTGGAGCCTTCACGACCGCCTATCCCAAATGGCCCTCCAGGAGTGGCGCAGGGTCAGGGAAAAGAAGCTTACCTGGGATGAGCTGGAGCCCGTGGAGCCTAGTTTCCTGGACGTCAAGATCGAGCTGGCCCGAAGGATACTCAGGGAATGCGTCTTTTGCGAGAAGAGGTGCAGGGTTGACAGGACGAAGAGCAACCGGGGAGCCTGCAGGCTGGGTGTCGAGACTATTGTGTCGACCTATTTCCTCCACATGGGGGAGGAGGCCCCCCTGGTCCCCAGTGGAACGATATTCTATGGGGGCTGTACGTTCAAATGCGTTTTCTGCCAGAACTACGACGTCTCCCAGGAATACCCCTACCCCGGAGAGGTCGTTGACGCCCGGCGTCTCGCCTCCATCCAGGAGAAGCTGCGCCGCAAGGGGGCCCGTAACATAAACCACGTGGGGGGAGACCCCACGCCAAACCTCCACACCATAATAGAGAGCTTCAAACACCTAAGTGTAAACGTACCCCAGATTTGGAACAGCAACCAATACCAGAGCGTGGAGGGCCTCAAGCTCATAAGGGACCTTATAGACCTCTGGCTCCCCGATTTCAAGTTCTGGGACAACCGATGCGCCCTTAGACTCAGCATAACGGCCCGCTACAGGGAGACCCTGACGCGCAACCTCAAGATGATCCAGGGACACGGGGACGTAATCATAAGACACCTGGTTATGCCCAACCACCTTGAGTGCTGCACCCTCCCCATACTTGACTGGATATCCAGCAACATGCCCCGTGACAGGACCATAGTCAACATAATGGCCCAGTACAGGCCCGAGTACAAGGCCGCAGCACATCCCGAGAGGTACCCCGACATAGCCCGGCCCATAACGGGGGAGGAGTACCAGAGGGCCGTCGAGCACGCGGAGAGGCTGGGGCTCCTCCACAGCCTGGTTTAGAAGTTAGATGATTAGGTTAGGAAACTGTCTGGAGGCCTGACCCCCGGTGCCCATAGTTGTTCACATAACCTCACCTGGCTCCAAGCATGGAAAGACAACGGTTGCCTCGAGCCTCATAAGCAGCCTCTCACGCCAGGGCCTGAGGGTCTGTGCCCTCAAGCACACCCACCATGGGCTTGACTTAAGAGACAAGGATAGCCAAAGGCTACACGAGTCGGGCGCATCCCTCACAATAGCCCTCTCAGACCACGAGGTCCTCATAAAAACACGAGAGCCCCACCACGCCCAGCGGGAGTTCCTCCAGCTCCTCCTTTCGGGATGCCAAGTAGTGGTGGTGGAGGGGCTCCA
>JALTXS010000158.1 GCA_027048265.1 Desulfurococcales archaeon | reverse complement strand
AACCTGGGGCTCAGGGCCTTCTGGCGGCGCTTGCTATACAGAGGGTCTCCAAGCTCCTCAGGAGCAAGGGGCGCTCCCCCATAAGGGTTCTTTACATGTACCACGACGAGTTCGACACAAGCAGGGTTCGGAAGGAGGCCTTCCGCCTCTACATGAAGCAACACGTGAGCCTCAAGGAAATGGGCGTGGAGAGGGTCATAGACGTTTATGAGAAGACAGACCGCTACCTGGGGACGACCTTCGACATGCTCGTGCTGGACCTCAACGACGACCTAAAGCCCAACGACGTGGGACGCCTCGTGGAGATAGTGAGGGGCGGGGGGCTGATCATAACACTCACACCCCCCTGGAACGAGTGGGACCGGTGGATGACCATTTTCAAACAAAAGCTCCTCGTCCCAGGATACAGCGAGCCCCGCCACGTGTTCATATCCTGGTTCAAGGACAAGCTCCTAACCCACCCTGGAATAATAATTTACGATGCCCAGGGGGGCAGGGTTATAAAGAAGCCCAAGTCACGCAAGAGGCCCCAGCCTGGGAGGCAGGAGCCCGAGGTTAGCGAGGAAAGAGTTAGGGGAAACGTATTCTCTCCCGAGATATATGAGCTGACGCTGACCCCCGACCAGGCTAAGGCGGTGAAGCTCCTTGAGAAACTGGTGCCCAAGCCCCCCAGGGGGAAGAGAACGACCATCGTAATAACCTCGGATAGGGGGAGGGGCAAGTCCAGCGCCTTGGGGCTCGGTCTCGTGGGAGTTGCCCACGCGCTGCGTAGCTATAAGAACAGGGTCCGGATACTAGTCACTGCCCCCAGCCCTGGGAACGTGCAAGCCCTCTTCGCCCTGGCCAAGACGGCTGCGGAGAGGCTTGGGGATAAGGTCAGGGAGATACGCAAGGAGGGCAACGTGATAGAGCTCAAGGGGCCCTTCTATAGCATAGAGTACTGGGAGCCCATAGTGATTCCCCGGATAAAGGGGGACATAGTCGCTGTAGACGAGGCCTCAGGGATACACGTGCCCCAGCTCCTCAAGATATACCGGAGCCACGACCGACTTGTCTTCACCGCCACAATACACGGCTACGAGGGAGCGGGCAGGGGGTTCAGCATAAGGTTCATGGGCAGCCTGCGGGAGGACCCCAGCGCCGACCTCCACACCTTCGAGATGCACACTCCCATAAGGTACGGTGTAGGCGACCCCATCGAGGCGTGGCTCTACGACACTCTCCTCCTCGACGCGGAGCCCGCTAAGCTGAGTGAGAAGGACCTGGAGGATATCAGGGAGGGCCGTCTCGAGTACCTCGAGCTCCAGCCCGAGGAGCTCTTCACTCGAGAGAAACAGGACATCCTCAGAAGCCTCTTCGGCATATACGTGCTTGCACACTACCGCAACCAGCCCGATGACCTGGGGCTCCTCGCTGATGCTCCCCACCACATTATAAGAGCTGTGAGGACGCGGAGCGGGAGCATTGTGGCAAGCCTCCAGATAGCCGTGGAGGGCTCGCTCGACGACGAGACGGTTGACCTCCTGCTCAGGGGCAACAAGATACCCGGCAACATTATCCCCGACAGGCTCCTCAAGCACCTGAGGATAAGGGAGATCGGCTCCATGAAGGGCTACCGCATAGTGAGGATAGCCACCCACCCCCAGGTCCAGGACCGGGGCATAGGCTCCTTCGCCCTAACAAAGCTGGTGGAGGAAGCCCGCTCCAGGGGGCTGGACTGGGTGGGAAGTGGGTTCGGGGTCAACTACAAACTGGTCAAGTTCTGGGTGAGGAACGGGTTCCTCCCCCTCCACATGAGCCCCGACCGGAACCCGGTGAGCGGCGAGTATACTCTCATAGTCTTCAAGCCCATAAGCCCCCCCGCAAAGAAGGTCGCACATGCGGGCAGGGTGTACTTCCTTAACAAGCTGGTGAAGAGCTTCAGGGACGTCTACTCCGACCTGGAGACCGACGCCGCCCTCCTGATGATAAGGAGCCTAGGGGGCCTACCGGGGGAGGACGTGCTCCCCCTGGACCCCGTGTCGGTTGATCGTCTCTGGATATACTCTTACGGCCCCATGACCTACGAGGCCCTGAGCGACGTTATGATGGACGTGGCTCTCCACTACTTCCTCCACCATGGCAGGACTCGGGTTAGGTTGGATGAGCGTAAGGAGACCATACTCTTGGCAAAGGTGCTCCAGGGCAGGCCCTGGGAGACCGTGGCGTCCATGTTGGGTGAGAAGGACACTCGCGTGATGATGACCCTCAAGGAGATAGCCCAGGAGTTCCTACTAAAGTACTTCGGCAAGG
>JALTXS010000157.1 GCA_027048265.1 Desulfurococcales archaeon | reverse complement strand
GTGTTCTCCAGGAGCTCGGGCTCTATCACCACGTTGGCCAGCCCAGCCGTCTCCTTAAGCTCCTCCACGTCCATCTCCAGGTTTCCCAGCCTCCGGTCGAGGTCAACGATCATGCTGCTCAGGGTCTTCACGGCCTGCCTAATGTTTTCCAGGGCTTGGTCGTACTGCCTCCTCATCTCCTCCAGGCGCGCCTCGAGCTCCCCAAGCCTCGCCGCCGACTCGCCGGGCCCGAGCCTGCCCTCGAGTGCGTCGTCTAGGTTGCTCCTTATCAGTATCTTGATCAGGTCGGTTACCTGGATGTTGTAGACGCTCGCTGCCTTTTTCAGCTTCTCGTACACATGGTCGGGGACGGAGAGGTGAATGGTAGGCATCAGTATTTTTCCCCCAAGAAGACTATCAATAGAGGAGTATTAGGAACGCCCTCTATTAGTCTTTTTCCCACCAGATCCTAATGGTAATACTCGATCGCATAGCAAAAATACACGAGCCCCCCAAAAGTAATACTCGGGGGAGCTGTTGCCATGGTTATGAGGATAATAACATTCAAAATCGACGAAGACCTGCTAGAACAGGTCGATCTTTATGCGCAGAAGGAAAACACTACACGCAGTGAATTCATTAGAAAAGCAATCATAGAATACCTAACCCGCCTCGAGACCGAGGGGAAGCGCACGGAGACCCGGATAAGGATCATCGAGTAACACCCCCAAATGATAATACCCCCAGTCTTTTCCCCCGGCCAAAAGACGGCCCAGGGGGCAACTAGTGCAAAAATGGGGCAGAAATACGCCCACCCCCATTACCCAAAGAAGTCGAGCTCCCCTAGTAAAGCCACTTCCTGTAGACAAGCACCCTCGTTTTCCCCTCCCCCCCGGGGCAGATGTCGAAGCCACCCGAGGCCTCTACCCGGCCCGTCCTCGCGGCTAGGAGGAAGTCCCAAACCTTGAGGAGGGGGAGCATCGAGCCCCTCACCCAGTAGTGCATCGGAACCGCGTAGAGGGGCTGCACTTTCTCCACGAGCTCCCAGGCCTCGTAAGGCTCGATGGTGAAGAACCCCCCCACAGGTACCATCATGGCGTGGGGGCGGGGGCTAGCCATCCACCTTAGGGTCTCCTCCCCCGGCCAGGCACCTAGGTCACCCAGGTGGAGGAGAGTGACCCCATTGGGGAAGGACACCTTGTAGAGGTTGACCATCCCCCTCCGCCTCCCCCCCGCGCGGTCGTGGGGCTCCCTCCTTGAGTCAATCCTCAGCTCGACCCCTGCCACTTTGAGCACCCTGTCTTCCACAGGCTCCGCTATGACGAGGGCCCCCTCCTTGGATGCAAGGTTGTGCGCATTGTGGTCGTAGTGGTCGTGGCTTACAAGGACCACGTCACCCCGGGCTCGGGGTGGGGGGAGGCCTATGCTGTCCCCATCATGGGGGTCGAAGACCACGCTTATCCCCCGGTAGACCGCCTCGAAGCAAGAGTGACCCCAGTACCTCAGCTCCACGCAGTCGCCCCGCTCCCTCGTGTCACTGTTGGCCTCCAACGCGCTCACTCTCCTCGATTCCTCAAGACCTTGGAGAGAGCCCTAGGAGGAGCTCGACCGCCTCCCGGGCATCCGGGGCAAGCACCACCAGGCCCGGCTCACGCCCCCTGCCCCCCTCGTCGACCACCACCAGGGAGGCCCCCGGCTTCTTCTCGAGGCCCTCCATGGCCTCATGGGCCCTCCTAACCGCCTCCTCGTCGCTTTCCCCACCCGTCCTGACGAGGGGGAGCCCCTTCTCCCTGGCATTCTCCACGAGTCCGGGGAGGAGCCTCGCGTTGACCGCCGCCCTAATCCTCCAATCCCGGGCCATGGCCGCGATTATGAGGGATGCAAGGTACCTTGACTCCCCGAACCGGGGGGCGCCGAAGGCTGCCACACGGCCCTCCACGGCGGCTATCCTCCCCGGGAACCCCGCGACATCTCCAAGCCCCCTCACGTACCAGGCGGGCAGGGCCATCGCTATGTTCATGCGGACCTCGGGCACCAGCCGAGCAGCCCTCTCCCCCTCCCTCGAGAGCCCCTCGAAGGCCTCCCACAGAGCCTCCAGCACCCTGTACCTGTGCGCGTCTATGTCCACATGGTGGCTGGGGTTGACGGGGCAGTGGCCCCTCCCCACCCTGAACCCGTACTCTATCGCCCTGGTTATGAACTCCTTGGAACGCCGCAGGGCCTCGAGGGGCTCCAAGCCCAGAGCCAGGTGCGCCGCTATTGCGGCGCTGAAGCTGCACCCCGTCCCATGGGTGCACCCCTCCCTGACCCTGGGGG
>JALTXS010000156.1 GCA_027048265.1 Desulfurococcales archaeon | reverse complement strand
GGAGCTCCTGCACGCCCTTGACCTCCGTCTTAACACCCCCCTCCACGGATATGTTCAGGTCCTGGCGGATGGTCCCAATGCCTCTCTTCACCCTCCCCGTCAGGCGGAGCATCTGGCCTATCTTCTTAGCCACTCTCAGGGCCTCCTCGGGACTGTGTATGTCAGGCGCGGTGCTTATCTCTATCAGTGGTATCCCCAGCCTCTCCAGCCCATAGTGGGTTCTGAGGCCCTCCTCCTTCTCCTTGCGGCTGGCATCTTCCTCCACACATATCGTCTGGATTCCTATCCTCTTGCCATCAACCTCCACGCTTCCCCCGAGGGCGACGAGCGCGGTCCTCTGGAACCCGGTAGTGTTGGAGCCATCAATAACTATCTTCCTCATAACGTGTATCTCATCCACCGGCACACTCCCGAATGCATGGGCCATGCCCAGAGTTATGAGCACCGCCTCCCTGCTCAAAGGGTGGGGGGGCTCTTCATCGGCCTCCACCAAGCAAGAAGCTGGGCGGGGAGCGTGGTACACGTAGGTGCGTCCCTTCCTCCACTCGAAGTAGGCAGCGGTGTCAACCTCCCCCAGCTCGCTGCGCGTGGGCCGCAGCCTCCTCTGGAACACGTCCTCAGGCGCCTCACCCCCATGCTCTACGGGGCAATGGCAGAAAAGCTTGGTGGGGGTCTTGAGCTGCTGGTGTATCTCGAGCCCCACTTTGAGACCGACTTTGCTCCAGTCGAGGGGTTCGGCTTCCCTAGCCATGATTCCACCTCGGGTAGAGGTCCAGGGTTCTTCGCTCTTCTATCTCTCCCACTAGGTTGCGGGCAACGAGGCTCCGAGCCTCCTCGGGGCTCCTTGTGTTGGCGAGGAGCCATGATAGCTTGACGTAGGCTGTCTCGGGGAGCATGTCCTCTCCGCTCACAACCCCCGCCTCTATCAGCCTCCTGCCTGTGCTGTAGACGTTCATGTTCACCTGGCCGAAAAGGCACTGGCTTGTCATGACGAAGACCACGCCCATCTCAGAGGCCCTCCTTATGTGGGGTATCAGCTTGTTTGCCACGTGTCCCAGACCAGTGCCCTCAAGAACAATGCCCCGGGCCCCCTGGTCGGCAAGGTAGTCGATGAACCCGGGCTTCATTCCAGGGTAGAACTTTAGGAGGACCACGTCCTCCGAGAAGCGGGGGCGGACCTCGAGCTTGGAGGGGTCCTCCAAGCCCCGCGTGTCGGGCCTTATTTTCTCCACCCGTTTCTCGTTGGGATATATGCGGGCCAAGGGGAGGCTGTCTATGCTTTGGAAGGCGTCCCTTCGGCTGGTGTGCATCTTGCGAACCCTCGTCCCCCGATGCGCCAGCGCGTAGGTGTCCCCCGTCTCCCCGTGCATGACCACGGCGACTTCGCCAATATCACCCGTCGCGTACAGGGTGGCCGCCACTAGGTTGAAGGCGCTATCGCTGCTCGGCCGGTCACTGCTCCTCTGGGCCCCCACCAGCGCCACAGGTGCTGGGAGGCCCCTGAGGGCGAAGCTGAGGGCGGAGGCCGTGAGGGCCATGGTGTCGGTACCATGGGCTATGATTACGCCTCTCCGGGGGTCTTCTCTGAGAAGTGCCGCCACCTTCTCCGCGAGCTCGCTCCAGTGGCGGGGTTCCATGTCCTCGCTGAAAATGTTGTATAGGACCTGGGTTTCGAGACGGGCTATGCTGGCTATCTCGGGGACGGCCTCCAGTATGTCCCTGACTGTGAGCGTGGGTTTTACCCCACCTGTCTCGTAGTCCACCTTGCTGGCGATGGTGCCCCCTGTCCCCAGTATGATGACCCTAGGGAGCCGTGGGTTCTCGGGAGGGGCCTCGACCTTGAGCTCGGTAAGACCAGCGGGGGGCTTGGGCGGGGCCTCCTCTACCGAGACTATGTTGTCCAGCCTTATGCCCACGTTGTAACCATTGTCGAGCTTTAGCGTGACATGGTCCCTGTCGTAGAGCTCGTAGCGGGGAAGCACGGTGCCAACAAGCTCCAAGCCAGACCGTGTCCTGATGCGGTACCTCCTCCCCTCCTCCAGCCTCGGTTGTCCCATGGCCTTGTAATCACCCCATGCGGTCCCTCATTGATTCAAGGGCCACCGGGGGTAAAAATACTAGGCTCCCTATCACGGGCCCCTATTTGAGGACCTTGCCCGTCTCCATGTACCATAGGTATAGGTCCAGCTCCCCCGGGGCCATGCCCAGCTCTTCGGCTAGCTTCTTCACAACAGCCTCTATCTCCAGGTAACGCCTCGGCGTGAGGCTTCGGGGCCTCCTGACAATACCGTGCTTGTCCAGCAC
>JALTXS010000155.1 GCA_027048265.1 Desulfurococcales archaeon | reverse complement strand
CTGATTTATAATGTTCATCCAGCTCTGCTGAGTTGTGAAGGCGGCAAGTATTCTTCGTTATTATAACAATGGAGTCCCCGGGTATCACTTCTTCTAGCCAGTATACCGTTATTAGCCCTACAGATGACCCGATACACCTCCATCCCATGGACTTTAAAGATGGGGTGTATGGGTTGGGTTCCGAGAATCCTGACTCCAGGACCGAGGTCATAGCCGGGATAACCACCTTCATGGCCATGGCGTACATCCTCATAGTAAACCCAGTGATCTTGTCCAACGCGGGGATGCCCCTAGGCCCCCTCGTGGTATCCACCGCGCTGATAGCGGGGCTGGCGACGCTCTTGACGGGACTCTACGCCCGCCTGCCGTTCGCGATGGCGCCGTACATGGGTGAGAACGTCTTCTTCACATTCGTCCTGGTGCTTGGAATGGGGGTCACATGGCAGGTTGCGCTCGGCACCGTGTTCTGGGGAGGCCTAATATTCCTAATAGTGACCCTCCTGGGGCTCAGACAGGTGCTGGCAAAGGCAGTTCCCGACTACGTGTCCTCGGCGTGGGCGGTTGGCATTGGATTATTCCTCATGTTCGTGGGCTTCGCCGCAGCCGGCCTGAGCCTACCCAACGTACCCGGAGCGCCAGTCAAGGTAGGGGATCTTACAAGGGCTCAGGCGATCGTCATCATAATAGGCACAATGGTGACACTGGGACTCCTTGTAAGGGGATTCAAGGCGGGAATACTCATAGGCATACTGGTGACCGCAGTGATGCTCGCGGCCGCGGGCGTACCCGTCAGGGGAGGAGAGGCTCTGCAGGGGTTCCCTAACCCTGGTGATGTGTTCCTTAAGCTTGATGTGTTAGGGGCTCTTAAGAACCCGGTGCTCATCCCGATAATACTTGTGCTCTTCCTCGTGGACATGTTCGACACCATGGGTACGGTCGTGGGGCTCTCCCAGAAGATCGGGCGCAGTATAAGCAGGGAGGAGCTGGAGAGAGTCTTCCGCGTGGACGCCCTGGCGAGCACCCTGGCGCCACTGTTCGGCGTCAGTACGTCGGGGACGTTCATAGAGAGCGCCGCGGGCATTGAGGCGGGGGGCAAGACTGGCAAGACCAGCATAGTTACGGGCCTTCTCTTCCTAGCAAGCATTCCGCTTGCCGGTGTTATCGGGGGCATGAACCCGGGCTTCCTACAGCTTGCCTCGGCGCCCGCCCTCATAGCGGTTGGGATACTCATGATGACCGTGCTGGGCAGGATAGACTTCAACGACCCCCTCCACTACATCCCCGCCGCCGCCACGATAATGTTCATGATATTCACCTTCAACATAGCAATAGGCATAGCCGCGAGCCTCATAGCCTACCCCCTGACAGCACTGGTGCTGGGAAGGCTGAGGGAGGTGCATCCAATAGCATGGATCCTGCTTGTGCTAAGCCTGCTGCTCTTCGTCTTCTACCCCTACCCCACCTCCTGACAACGCAATATATGAGCAAAAAGCGGCCCTAGGACAACTCTTTTTCCCCTTAACCCCTCCACATTATCCCTCACAGGGTCCAGGTCACCTGATATGGATGAAGTACCTCGGGGAAAACGTTAACACCCCAGAACACCATATTACTCGACCAGAAACCCGCTCGTGTTCTCCCAGCCTCCCGGGGTGTTACATTGGTTCTACCAGGCGGGGCACCACCCCATTTCAGGGGGTTGAAGAAGCTCATCGACCAAGTATACGACCTGGGCGTGGACCTGGGCATACCCATGATCCCCTATGATGACGCTATTGTTATCTATAGCCTCATCTACATGTTCGCCCTTCAGGAGGAGAGCCCCTCCATACTCGACGCGGGGGCGGGAGTGGGCTACAGCACACTTTGGATGGCTAAGGCCCTTGCGGATGCCGGCCACGTTCCCAAGGGGTATGCCCTCGAGCATAGGCCTGAGAGGTTCCAGGTGCTGAGGGACACCCTGTCCAAGCTCAGGGAGCAGACTGGGGCCCTTATAGAGCCGGTCAACGAGGAGGCCCTGAGCTTCGTGGAGAGGGCGGGCATGCTTGAGGTCAACATTGTTTTCCTCGACATTGAGAAGACCAAGTACATTCCCTTCCTCGAGAAGGCGGTCCAGAAGACCAGGAGGCCCACGCTAATAATGGTCCACAACATGCTCTATCCCTTCGAGGAGATCGGGGAGGAGGTCAACGCTTTCCTCACGAAGCTGGGGTGGAGGGGCACCCTCATACCCACCGAGATGGGCCTGGGAGTCTACTATAAGGAGAGGAGATAGTCGGCCAGCCCACCTACACTGGGCCCCATACCGCTCACCCACACACCCATGATGGCGTGAGGAGTCCTTGTGTGTTTACTCTATAAAGTTTCCCCAGTAACGAGCATTTACATTGTTACACTTTCCTGGGATTTCGTTAACTTTGTTGAGCTCAACATTATCAACCAATTGACCCCTTGAATTAACACCAGTACCGGAGGACCCCCCCAGGGTGTTCTAGACATGGTCAGCCTGATGCTGGTCTATGACATACTCCGGTGGGAGGAAAAGGACATTATAGCGAAGGCACGGGAAAGGGGCTTGGGCCTGAGGCTCCTCCACATAAACTCCAAGCCCCTCCACGTGGGTCGCAACGGGTTCTCACCCGACATGGTGGCCCTCCAGAGGTGCGTGTCCTTCAACAAGGCCATGGCATCCACCCTAGTCCTGGAGTCCGGGGGCCTCCGGGTGGTTAACAACAGCCACGCCCTAATGGTGTCAGAGGACAAGCTCTGGACCCAGTCCCTCCTCATAAGGAACGGAATCCCCACTCCACGCACCATAATATCCTTCGAGCCCCACACAACAGTGGACGCGGCTAGGGAGCTCGGGTTCCCCGTGGTCATCAAGCCTCTCAAGGGAAGCTGGGGCCGCCTAGTGTCACTAGGGAGGGATGAGGAGGAGGTAAGGTCTATAGCAGAGCACAGGACCTACCTGGGGGATCACTACAAGATAGCCTATGTGCAAGAGTATGTGAAGAAACCAGGACGTGACATCCGGAGCTTCTGCCTGGGGGACAATGTGCCCGCGGCCATCTACCGTGTGAGCCCCCACTGGATAACCAACACTGCCCGAGGAGGAAAAGCCGAGCCCGCCCCCATAACCCCCGAGCTCGAGGAGATAACCCTGAGGGCCTGCAGGGCGGTGGGTGTCGAGTTCGGGGGCGTGGACATTGTGGAGGACCCTGAGAGGGGCTACATGGTGCTCGAGGTAAACGGGGTCCCCGAGTACAAGAACACGATAAGGGTCACCGGAGTCGACCTCTCCAGCCTCCTCCTCGACTACCTTGTGAGCCTTTACAAGCGCTGACCCACACCTTCTACCCCATCGTAGGGCCCCAGCCTTCTTTGGGAAACACTGTTATTCCCCTACGTTACATCTTATCCACAGTCCATGCCATGCGAGGGTGTTGGACATGGTGGAGCTCGTGCGCTTCCAAGAGCACAGGGGGCTGAGGATAGTACGGGGCGAGATGCAGTACGTGTGGGACGACAAGGGCAACCGCTACCTTGACGCCCACACGGGGCACGGAGTGGCGTTTCTGGGACACTCTAACCCAAGGATAGTGGAGGCCCTCTGCAGCCAAGCTCGCAAGATAATGACACTCACCCCCGCGTTCACAAGCGAGCTGGAGGAGGAGCTCTCGGAGAGGCTCTCCCAGATAGCCCCCAGGGGGCTTGGTTCAGTGTTCTTCCAGAACAGTGGGGCCGAGGCCGTGGAGGCGGCGCTCAAGCTAGCCTGGGCCTACACGGGAAGAATCCGCATCGTGGCCTTCAAGAACAGCTTCCATGGCAGGACCCACGGGGCCCTTAGCCTCACCTGGAACCCCAAGTACCGCAAGGGCTTCCCCCTCATGGGGGAGGTGGTTTTCACAGAATACAATGCCCCCCAGCAGGAGCTGGAGAAGGTAATAGATGACAGCGTTGCCGCCGTGGTCGTCGAGCCCGTGCAGGGGGAGGGAGGTATAGTCCCCGCTAAGCCCGAGTTCCTCCAGAGCCTGAGAAAGCTGACCCGGGAGGCTGGTGCGCTTCTTGTCATGGACGAGATACAGGCGGGCTTCGGCCGCACGGGCCACACCTGGGCCCACGAGCCCTCGGGCATAGAGCCCGACATACTCCTAGCTGGCAAGTCGGTGGGCGGCGGATTCCCCGTTTCCCTAGTCTTCACGCGACCCGAGGTGGCAGAGAGCCTCAAGGGAGGCAGGCACGGCTCAACGTTCGCAGCAAGCCCCCTAGCCCAAGCCGCGGTCCTAGGGGCCCTCAGGGTCTTCTCAGAAGACCATGTACCACAAAGGGTACGGGAGGGCTCCCGTGAGCTGGGAGACCTCCTAAAGGACAGGGTCGCCGCCACCAGGCCCGTGAGGGGCACCAGGCTCGCAGGGTACATGGTGGGCGTGGAACTCCGCTTCCCCCCAGGCAAGGCTATAAGGTGTCTACAGACCAGAGGAGTGCTGGCACTCAAGGCCGGGGCCACTGTGGTCAGGTTCCTCCCACCCTACATGATAACAAGCAGGGACAGGCACGCCCTCGTAGGTGGTCTACGTGAGTGCCTCTGTGGAGAATACGGCTGCTAGCCTCCTCAAGAGCCTTCTCCAAGCCTACAGCCCCTCGGGCGAAGAAGAGGAGGCCGTAAAGGTCGCCATCGAATGGGCCCGCTCCCAAGGGCTCGAGGCCTGGAGGGACTCCTCGGGCAGCCTCTACGCCTCCCCCGGAACCCGCGAGGCCCGGGTCCTCCTAGCTGGTCACATAGACACGGTCCCCGGGTTCATAGAGGTGAGGGAGGAGGCGGGGAGGATATATGGGAGGGGAGCGGTCGACGCGAAGGGGCCCCTAACGGCTATGCTAGTCGCCCTCTCGCTGGTAGCGGATAAGGCCAGGAGAGGGGCCTGTCCAGTGGCCGTCGCGGGCTTGTCGGGGGAGGAGGCCGACAGCCCGGGTGCCAGGAGGCTGGTTGAGAACGGGGTGCCCCCCTACGTTGTCATAGGGGAGCCCAGTAGTACGACTAAGGTAATAATTGGATACCGGGGAGGGGCGCTCCTCCACATAGTCTGTAGGGGGCGGGGCGGCCATGCGTCCACCCCCTGGGCAGGGGACAGCGCGCTGGATAAGCTGGTTAAGGCAATAGTGGGGCTACAGGAGAGGTTCCACACCACCACGGTCAAGGACCCCAGCCTAGCATTTACTGTGGTGAGGGCTGGGGAGGACTACAACGTGATACCAAGCCAAGCCGAGGCGCTGGCGGACCTCAGGATACCCTGGGGTCACAGCCTTTCCCAGGTCATAGAGGAGATAATGGCCCTGCTTCCTCAAGACTGCACTCTCGAGTACAGGAAGGGAATGGAGCCCGTGAGGGTCCCGCCTTCGAACATTGTGCCCCGGAGCCTCATGAGGGCAATCATACAAGCGGGAGACCGGCCCCAACTGGCCCTCAAGGCGGGTAGCAGTGACATGAACCACCTGGCACCCTACACGAGGGGCATAGCAGCCTATGGCCCGGGGGACTCCTCACTCTCCCACACAACAGTGGAGAGCATAACCCGTGAGGAGCTCCTGTTCGGTGTTCGTGTCTACGAGAAGGCTGTTCTTGAACTCTGTGTAAAAACCCGGGATGAGGGGCCCGTGCCCCTGCCCCCGGGTGTATGAGACCTCTGTTCTCCCTTACTACTTCTTCTCGGGTCTCTCAAGTGCCTTGCTCCTGCTGAGCCCCAGGCAGAAGCCAATGTAGGTTATTATCCTCGCTATCCTCAGCACGTGGTATACTGTCATGAGCAACCTGGCGTCGGCGTCGCTGGCCCCCAGGGTGGCCTTGTTGACCTCGGCCTCGAGCTTCTCGAGCTTCTGGTACATCTCCTTAGCCTTACTTATACTCGGGTTAACGGTCAGGTTGGCGGAGCTCTCCAGGACCTCCCTGACCTGCTTTAGGTACTCTACAACCTTTTTCCCGGGCTTCTTGCCGTTGTGTGCCATCCATAGCAGATCCTTCGATATGAAGTCATTGGACATCACCATCAGTATCGCGGCGCCGAAGAGGCTGTAGATGTGCCTCACGTCAATGTCCTCCACCAGGCTCTTGGGCCCGATCAGGCTCCTCATTATAAGCCTCTCGAGTATCCTCGTATCCTCGATACTCCTTTGCGTCTTCTCTTCGATCTCCTTGAGGTCGGTTAGCTTCCCCTCGGAGTAGTCCAGCATGTAGTCTATCTGTCTGATAACTATCCGGAGCAGGTTCTTTATCGCAAGGGTGGGCTCCAGGCGGTTGACGTCGATAATGCTCGAGACCCTGACGCCGCCCTCGTCCACATCAATGTCAACACCCGCCGTTGGCATGCCCGATTCCCTAACCATGTCGAAGAGCCTGTCGCTGTCCACCTTGCTGGACTTTATTACGAAGTTGTCAATGCCCAGGATGTACATGCACCCTAGTATCTGGCGACCCACCACCTCTAGGGGCAGGGACTCGTCGTCCACCACTGCGTCCAAGTTGACCGTTATCTCGCCTGCCTTGGCCTCGGCCTGCTTCCGGTAGGGCATTACTATTATCTTATCGTACTCTTCAATCACATAAGCCATGTCCCCCGGCTGGAGTCCCTGTTTCTTGACCCAGCTCCGGGGGAGGGAGACGACCAGGCTCTTGGAGCCCAGCCGCTGGAGTTTCCTAACCTCCGCCTTTGTCACCATGTGTTTTGTCCCCTCAGCATGGTTGGTTTTCTGTTTTTAATTCCACGTGGAACTGTATGGAGTATGACAGTATATACATTTTTCTTCCTACATACGAGTAAGCCCCCATACTGACCAATCCGTAAATAGACAATATTCAATGACCTTACGCGTTAATAGTTTAACAAAGTTGAGAAAGCTCTGCTTTGTCAGGCTAATTTACACATATGAAACCTTACATAATGTAATACACATTCCTTCAAGCAAGTATTAAGAAACAAAGATACTACCAACTCGCTTAAACCCAAGCCTGCTAGACATGACAACCGTTAACACTTAATCTAAATCCCAGGAGGAGGCGCTGATGGCGCTACAGATAACCCCCCCCGACGAGCTCTGGTGGCTCACATTCAACCAGTTCCTCATAGGAGCGCTGGTGCTGGGGACCTTCGTCTCTCTTGTCTTCGCCTACTTCGCCATCAGGTACTGGGAGAAGAGAGTGAAACCCAACGAGGCAGAGGTTGTCCTAGGCCCCGGTAAGGTTGCACCTGGTACGAGCAAGATAGGCTGGACCCGCTACACGCTCGTAGTAACAGGGATAATAGTCACACTACTCATACTAGCCACCTTCCCCCGCACCGACTACGTCGAGGCTTCACCCCCCGAAACCGACCTTGTTATATGGGTAACCGCCTTCCAGTTCGGCTGGGAGTTCGAGTACCCCAACGGGAAAAAGGTCGTGAACACCCTTGTGCTACCTACGGACACCGTGGTCGAGTTCAAGGTGGTAAGCAGGGATGTCTTCCACGCTTTCGGCATTCCCGAGATCAAGGGGGCTAAGATAGACGCCATCCCCGGCATCTTGAACAGCCTCTGGGTCAAGACCCCGAGCGACCCGGGGGAGCTGAACGTGGTCTGCTACGAGCTCTGTGGGGTGGGTCACTCGCTTATGGTGGGTAAGATTAAGGTTGTGTCCCCTGAGGAGTTCCAAGCCTTCCTCCAATCATCCTAGACTGCCCTGTTCTCACATGTTTAGCCTATGATAAATCATGTAGGGGGAGGATAGGAGTGTCTTCCCTGAGGTCCTGGATACTAAGGTGGCTGACCACGACCAACCACAAGGACATCGGCATCCTATACATGGTAACCGCTATGTACTTCTTCCTAGTAGCGGGGACCCTGGCCCTGCTATTCAGAGTCCAGCTGGCCATGCCCGAGTCCAACTTTCTCCCGGGAAAGGCGTTCAACCAGGCCGTGACGGTGCACGGTCTCGTTATGCTCCTATGGTTCCTCTCACCCATACAGTTCGGCCTCGCCAACTATTTCGTACCCCTCCAGATAGGGGCCCGTGACCTCGCCTTCCCCCGGCTGAACGCCCTCAGCTACTGGCTCTACCTATTCAGCGGCCTCCTCCTCATAGTGAGCTTCTTCGTCCCGGGAGGCGCCGTGGACGGGGGCTGGACCCTCTATGCGCCCCTCAACACCTCCGCTTATAGTCCCTCCAAGGGCTTCGACCTCGCTGTCCTCGCCATAGTCATGCTAAGCGCCGCCATAACGCTGGGGACCGTTAACTTCATGGTCACCATAGCAAAGATGCGGGCCCCCGGAATGACCTGGGACAAGGTCCCCATGTTCACCTGGAGCATACTATTCACCATACTCATGATGCTCCTCGCCTTCCCAGCCCTCGCCGCCGCGGGCATACTACTCCTGCTAGACAGGCTGCTGGGAACCACTTTCTTCCTGAGCGTTGAGGGAGGCGCCCTCCTCTGGGACCACCTGTTCTGGTTCTTCGGACACCCTGAGGTCTACATACTCCTCTTCCCCAGCCTCGGCATGCTCGCGGATATAATAAGCAGCTTCACGGGCAGGCCCCTCTACGCTAAGAGGTTCGTGCTCGTAGCCTTCATGGCGGCCACGGTTCTCAGCTACATCGTGTGGGTACACCACATGTTCATAACGGGCACCAGCCTGCTCGTTAGGAAGATATTCAGCGTAACGACAGCCCTCATCTCAATACCCTTCGAGATGGCAACACTGGCTCTCATTCTCACGCTGTACAAGGGCCGCATAAGGTACACCAGCCCCATGCTCTTCGCAATGGCCGCCATACCCCTCTTCATAATAGGCGGGGCAACCGGTGTGTTCAACGCGGCCATAATACTCGACAGGGCCTTCAGGGGCACCTACTGGGTGGTGGCGCACTTCCACTACATAATGGCGGGCACGGCTCTCTTCGCGGTCATAGCGGGACTATACTACTGGTTCCCCAAGATGACAGGGCGCATGTTGAGCGAGAAGCTAGCCAAGATACAGCTCATCCTGGCAGTAATAGGAATAAACCTTCTCTACTTCCCCCAGTTCCTCCTAATAGACATGCCGCGCAGAATATACCGTTACGACTACGCCCCCGAGTGGATAACCCTCAACCAGCTCTCCACAATAGGGGCATTCATATTCGCAGCCAGCTTCGTCGTCGCCCTCATAGCCCTGCTCCACGGCCTGCTTAGGGGAAGGCCCTCCGGGGACAACCCCTGGGGCGCCTGGGGCCTCGAGTGGCTGACCAAGAGCCCGCCCCCACCCCACAACTTCGACGGCCAACCCGTTGTCACGAAAGATGGCAGGATACTCATAGTCCCCGAGAAGACCCTCGAGGAACAGGGCGTTGACAAAGTCATCACAGGGGAGGCCAAGGTCAGCGTCACAGGAGTCATGACCCCCAACGGTACAGCGGGCCACCAGAGCCCCAGCCATGCCCACGGGCATGGTCACGCACACGCCCATCATGGCAGCATGGCGCCCATGATGCTAGCCCTAGGCATGTTCGTGGCCTTCGTCGCAATGCCCCTGGGCAACACAGCCCTCATGGCCCTGGGCGCGCTCCTGGCCTTCGCCTCCATCGCCAAGTGGGTGCTCGACGAGTACAGGGGACGATTCTCCGAGCCCGAGCCCCGGTATCGGGAGGAGTTCCCCTTCGTGGGCATCGACAAGTTCAAGGTGGGACTCTGGACGTTTATTGCGGGCGAGGGATTCCTGTTTGGGAGCCTGGTGGGTGCCTACATATTCATAAGGACTAGGAGCCCCGCCTGGACGCCGGGTATAGAGCTTCACGACGTGGCTATTGGCCTGTTCAACACGGTGGTGCTCTTCACCGCAGCACTGGCCATGGGGCTGGCCTACTACAACGCCCGTGTGGGCAACGTTGGCTTGCAGAGGGCCAGCCTCGCCTTCGCCCTCGCCCTTGGTCTGCTGTTCATGTTCACCAAAGCCTATGAGTGGAGCAAGTTCGCTGCAGAGGGCTATGGGCTGACGAGCACCATGGAGGCCCAGCTATACTATACGCTAACCGGGGCCCATGCGGCCCACGTGCTGGTCGGGGTGATTGCAAGCCTATATGCATTAGTGAGGAGCCTAAGGAGGCCCTACGGGCCCCAGGACGCCCGCACCCTCCTCTACATTGGTATCTACTGGGGCATCGTGGACATAGTGTGGACCTTCATATTCCCCATGTTCTACCTGATATGAGGAGGTGAGAATCAGGATGGCCAGACCCCAGCTCAAGTGGGCCGCCCACCCACCTATAGCCTATTTCCTAGCATGGGCCTTCCTCGTATTCACGGCCCTGTTGGAGATCTACTTCGTCGCAGCCGGGCTGACTTACAACACGCTGGTCTTCGTCACTAGCGTGGGTATTGTGCAGTCGAGCGTCATCGCCCTTATATTCCAGCACCTGCGTGAGGAGCCCCAGAGCGTAAAGGCCTTCCCCCTGGGCTCCCTGGTCATGCTAATAATACTAGTCTCTGCCGCGGTAACGAGCGTCCTGGCCTGCACACCCTACCTGGGGTGAGGGGCATGGATTCTAGGCGGGCTTTTTTACTCCTGTTGGCCCTGTTGGCCCTGGGGGCCTACCTGGCTGTTATTCTGAGGCTTTTCAAGATAATATAGCCCCATTTCCCACCCTACCTTAAGTATATGCACAGGGTGTAAAAGAGCAGGCGGCAAGCATGTGCCCATGACCGGTGTCGTCGATGGTCCTGATGCTCCCTGAGCGGTTGAGGAACAGGCTTAGGAAGCCCCAGCTGGACATAACCATAAAGCTCGTGCTTGCAGCCTCCCTCGTGCTAATCTTCTCCGTGGCGATCAATATCTACACTGCAAAGGAGGGCTACTATAAGAGGGC
>JALTXS010000154.1 GCA_027048265.1 Desulfurococcales archaeon | reverse complement strand
GGCGGGGCAGAGGGTGGGGGGCCTCGGGGGGAGCCTCTTGACCACCCTCTCCCCCAGGCCATCCCAGAGGCCATAGTCCAGGGGAGGCTCCACCCCAAGGAAGCCCGCGAGGGCCTCCGCGACCCGCCTCGTGTCAAGCTCGTAGGCCCGGGGCACCAGGTCCTTGCCCCTGACCTCGATGCTAAGGCTCTTGTCGAAGACCCAGAGCTTGAACTGCTCCTCTACCACGGGCTCCAGCTCCTCCACCACCAGGACCCTCTCCACCCCCTCGGCGAACCTCTCCAGGAGCCCCGTGGGGAGGGGGTGTGTGCTGCTGAGCTTGAGAACCCTGACCCCCTCCAGCCCCACGCCCAGGAGGTCCAGGGCCTCCCGTACATAGGTGTAGGCCAGGCCACTTGCAATTATGCCGACCCTCCCCTCACCCTCGATGGCGTTGAAGGGCCAGCCTCCTAGGAGTTCACGGGCCTTCTCGTGCCTCCTTAGGCTCTCCAGCCTCATGCGGCGGGCGTTCTCGGGGACCACGCTGTAGCGGGAGGGATTCTTTCGGAAATCCCCCCGCTTGGGCCTCCCCTCCCTTATCTCGGGGGGCAGGGGGCCCAGGGTGACCTCGCCCAGCATGTGGCTCAGCCGGGTGGTGGTTCTGAGGACCACGGGGGAGCCCAGTTGCTCGCTCAGCTCGAAGGCCCGTGGAACCATGTCCTTGGCTTCTTGGGGGCTGGTGGGCTCCACCACTGGGACTAGGGCCATCCTCGCGTACATTCGGGTGTCCTGCTCGTTCTGGCTACTCCACATCCCCGGGTCGTCCGCCACGAAGACGACGAGCCCCCCGTTGGCGCCAATCTGTGACCCGCTCAGGAGTGCGTCTGCCGCCACGTTGAGGCCCACGTGCTTCATCCCCGCCATGCTCCTAACACCTGCCCAGCTGGAGGCCATAGCCACCTCGAGCGCAACCTTCTCGTTCGCCGAGTACTCCACATGAACCCCAGTCTCCCGGGCAACTGAGGCAAGCGTGTCCGCGACCTCCGTGCTGGGCGTCCCCGGGTAGGCCGCGTAGAGGCCTATGTTGGCCTCCAGGGCCCCTCTTGCTATGGCCTCGTTGCCCAGCATCAGAAGCTTCTCGCCCTCGGGGGCGAGTACTATCCTGCCACCCCTCCTGACCATTGCAACCAACCCCAGGGTTTAAGAGTAGACCTAGGGAACTGGGGCTCCCGGCCACGCTCCCACCAGCCCCGCCCGCCACGCGAGGGCCCATGCGGCAGCCGCTGCCTCTCCAGGGGTCTCGAACACGGGGACCCCGTTGGAGGCGAGGGCGAGACGCGCCTCCTCGGCCACGCGTCCGGCCATGAAGAGGGCCAGCACGGGCTTCTCCACGCGCGCGTCCCTCACCCCCCTCCTTATCCCATCCGCGTGGTCCACGCCCCGTATGCCCGCGAAGGTGGGCACCACGCTTATCGCGATGAGCATGTCCACTCCGGGGTCCTGGAGTATGAGGCGGGTGGCCCTCCAGTAGTCGTTACCCCGGGCGCTCGCCACCATGTCCACGGGATTCGCGGTGCTAGCAGCGGGGGGCAGGAAGCTCCTCAGGGCATCCACGGTCTCGGGGGAGAGGTGTGCTATCTCGAGCCCCCTGCGCACCAACTCGTCAACCATCAGCACCCCGGGACCCCCCGCGTTGGTGAGAACGGCTACCCTCCTCCCCCGAGGCAGGGGCTGCTCCAGGCCCTGTGCCATTGCCAGGAACTCCTCCAAGCCCTCCGCCACCAGGGCGCCCGACTGTAGGGTGGCGGCGCGGAAAACCCTGTACTCGCCCGCCAGGCTCCCCGTGTGCGAGCCCGCCGCCCGGGCGCCCTGGGGGGTTTTACCCCCCTTTAATACTACTGTGGGCTTGTGGCGGGTGGCCTCCCTGAGGGCCTCCATGTAGGCTCGCCCGCTCCTCACCCCCTCCACGTAGAGGCCTATCGTCTTCACATCCGGGTCCCGGGAGAGGTGGGGGAGGAAGTCCTCGAAGACAAGGTCAGCCATGTTGCCAAGGCTGGCGAACTTGGAGAGTCCCCCGCCCTGGGAGTCCATCCTGTAGACGAGGCCCGCGGCCAGGGCGCCGCTCTGGGAGAGGAAGGCCATGCCCCCGGGGCGGGGGGCCTTGATAAACGTAGCGTTCAGCCCCGCTTTGAGGTTCATTACCCCCACGCAGTTGGGCCCCAAGACCCTGACCCCGGCCTTCCTAGCGGTTGCGATGAGCTTCCGCTCGAGCTCCCTGCCCTCTCCGCCGACCTCGGAGAACCCCGCTGTGATCACGACCGCGACCCGAGCTCCCTTCTCCCCGGCCTGCCTCACCAGCTCCTCCACGTGCTCGCGGGGCACGGTTATTACAACGAGGTCGAGGGGCTCGGGAACCTCGTGGAGGCTGGGGT
Source organism: Desulfurococcales archaeon (assembly GCA_027048265.1). Lineage (GTDB taxonomy): Archaea > Thermoproteota > Thermoprotei_A > Sulfolobales > Fervidicoccaceae > JALTXS01. Next base: position 8,530 of record JALTXS010000154.1, on the reverse strand, counting down.
AGGCGAGGCTCCCCTGGACCACCCTCTCGCGGGGGTTTATAGGGTAGACGTTGCCCTTGGGGTAGTCCTTAAGGTTCTCGTAGACGCTGTACCCGAGCTTGAGGGGGTTGTTGCTCGCACCCACTACCGCGACGGCCCTGGGGTTGAAGAGGGCACGGTAGTCCTCCCGGTCCATGGCACGACCCTCGGGGGAAGCGGGGGAGGTAGAGAAGGCCACGGGTGGAGCCCCGCTTAAGCTAATATTGTTCTCTTATCATAAAACACTTGCCAGCGCTAAGCGCGTCCCACAACCTTCCCCCACACCACATAGCCTCATGGGGTGCTTCCGCAGAATGAGCCCAAGCCAAGACCCCGTGGAGAGCCTTATCCGGGAGGCCCGCGCCAGGTCCCGAGAGCGGGGAGAGCCACGGGTTGAGGAGGTGGTCGTGGGGCTCCACTTCACCTTGACCAGGCTCAGCGACGGCTCTGCAGGACTCAGCTACACTAACCCTGAGGGGGGAGGAAGGCCCAGCCGCCTCCTGGGCATGACTGCGGGTGAGGCAGTGGGTTTCCTCGAGAGCCCCCGGGGGCTCGAGGTAAGCGCTGCGCTCTCGGTTGTCAACTCGCTGCTTAACACTGGGGCGCCGGGGGTGGAGGGCGACCCCCTAGATGGGCTTATAGCTGGCAAGGATGGGGGGAGGGCCGTGATGGTGGGGTTTTTCCCCGGCTATGTGGAAAGACTTCTTGGTTCGGGGTGGGAGGTGCACGTGCTTGAGATGGCAAGCGTTAGGAAACTGGGCGCCGAGGGGGTTGAAGTGTATCCCTGGTGGGCCCTGGACTCCCTCCTAGGGGAAGCGGATGTGGTTATTGTAACAGGTGCTACTCTGGCGAACAGGAGCCTGCGCTACATCGCACCCCTGCTCGCTAGTTCACCCGGGGCCAGGGTATTGGTGGGTCCCAGCACCCCCGCCTCGGGTTCTCTACTTGGACTCTTCGACGCCCTTGGTTATACAAGGGTGGTTGACCCTGATGCCTGCAAGAGGGCTGTGATACATGGCCTTGATGCCAGGGAACTTTTCAGGACCGGCTGCGGTGTCAAAAGGCTTATGGCTGACACACGTGGTGCGAAAAGGATTTGAGGAAAGGCATCCTGCTAGGATTTATTATCCCACCCGATTCCCACCCTAGGGGGTTGAGGGCCGTGGAAGGGGGAGAGGAGCGGGTCGTGAGGCTCGGGCCCCGGCACGCCAGGTACTTGGAGGAGCTCAGCCGAAGCCAAGGCGAGGAGCCAGGAAGGGTTCTTGAGAAGCTGATAGAGGAGCGCATCCACCACCTAGAGGAGCGGCATAAGAGGGCCGGGGGCAGCTTGGGAGAGGTGATTGAGCGTGGGCTCGAGGAGGGCTCTACGGTCAGCCACGATGTTGACCACATGCTTTACCTGGGCGCGGGTGCCTCAGGCGCCCCCGAGGGCCCTGAGGAAGAACACGAGCCAGACCAGGGTGAGGAGTGACAAGCCCACAATTATGCCCCTTGGGGAGCACGCCTTCTCAACCCTGCCTGAGGGCTGGAGTCTGCCGTAGATGCCCAGGGCCTGGGCTAGGCCCATGCCTATGAGGAACTCCATGGTGTCGCCTGCGAAGTCCCAGGTCCAGTCCCCCAGGGTGTGCTCGGGGAAGGCTAGGGTCTTGGCAGCGGTGGTGTAGAGCTGGTAGGACGCGTAGGCCCAGAAGACCCGGGCAGCGCATCCAAGAAGGCTGACGGATAGGGCGAAGAGCAGGTGTCCTATGCTGGCGAGGTTCTCCACCACCACGAACTCGATTATGGTGTCGCTCGCCCAGGCGGGCCAGACCATAGCACCTGTGCACCAGGGATGGGGGTAGGGGAAGGGTTTTAATAACTATACCGTTCTTGCTAGAAAATGCCTTCAATGTAGAAACAGGGTGGGGGCCATGGGGGCTCCCGATGAGAGGGAAGCTGTACACGGAGAAGGGCCTGGGGCCCATCAGGGCGTTACCGGCACACGCGTGACTTCCGAGTGTTCTAAGCTGGGTGAGGCCAGCCTCCATCCCCTGGGTTTCACGCTTGTGGGGCAGAAAAACTTAAATATAGCGAACCATAACATTCTATAGCGGAGCATAGCATGAGTGAGAGGCTATTACCGCCTGGGGAGGCGTCTAAACGGCTGGGAATACACTATGTTACCTTGAAGAGGTGGATTTACTCCGGCAAGATACGTGCTGTCAGGACACCGACCGGCAGGTGGATGATACCGGAGAGCGAGGTAGAGAGGATTCTGGGTGGGAAAGAGGGAGTAGAAGGGGTAAGAGCAATCATCTACGCTCGTGTAAGCTCATCAGACCAGAAGGGCGACCTTGAGAGGCAAATAGCACACCTAGCCCAGTACTGCTCGGCCAAGGGATACAAAGTAGTTGATGTCCTAAGCGATGTATCGAGCGGGCTAAAGACCAACCGTAGAGGCTTATTGAAGCTCTTTAACTACGTGGTAAATAAGCAGGTAGATGTTGTAGTTGTTACCTACAAGGACAGGCTTACGAGGTTCGGGTTTGAGTACCTCGAATACTTCTTCAGACAGTATGGTGTACGGATAGAGGTCGCCTATGGAAAAGAGCCGAGAGACGCTTACCAGGAGCTTGTCGAGGACTTGCTAGCAGTTGTTACCAGTTTTGCTGGCAAGCTCTACGGCATGAGGACTCATAGGAAAAAGAAGCTTGTTCAAGGCTTCAAGAGGCTCCTAGAAGAGGTCGAGAAGGATGGCTAGAGTAACTAGGGCTGTCATGGTGAGGAGTGTTAAGCTTCCTAGGAAGGTGTTCAGACTACTCGTTGAGCTTGAGGGAATGTATCATAACATGGTTGAGCAACTGGTAATGTATGCCATTAGGAATAACATTGGGAGCTTCACTAGGCTTAAGGCTATAAAGTACCATGAGATGAGAAAGCATTATCCCCGATTGCCAAGCCATTATGTCTACACGGCATGCCAGGACGCGGCCACGAGGGCTAAGAGCTTCCTGAGACTGAAGAGGCTAGGGCTGGCTGAGAGGGATTACCCGGAGGTTATGAGGGTCAGCATCTGGCTCGACGACCACCTATGGAGGTTAGACGGATACACCATGGTAAGGATAGCTACGCACAAAGGATGGATAACCGTGGAGCTTGAGCCACACAAGCAGTACTGGAAGTACATTAACCGTGGGTGGAAACTGGCTTCCGAGGCCAAAGTCAAGCTCGATAAGAGGGATAGGAGGCTCATAGTCCACCTAACCTTTATTAAAGTGGTTGGGGAGTACAAGCCCGAGGGGTATCTACCGGTTGATGTTAACGAAAACAACGTAACAATACTGGTTGATGGTATTGCGTACCTCTTTGAAACAAGCACCGAGAAGCTTGTCCTCGGCTACTACTACCGTAGGAAGTTTATTCAGGAAAGATATGATAAGCTCTACGGCGTGAAGTCTAGGGTTAAGAGGAAGGTTGTGAGGAAGCTTAAGGAGAGGGAGAAGAAGAACGACATCAGGTGGAAGGTGGCGAACATAATCGTTAGAGTTGCCCATGGGAAACAGTATGCCATCGTCCTAGAGAAGCTAGGCAAGAAAGTGGCAAACAACATGATTAAGAGGGTTAGGGATGGATGGCTACGCCACAGGATATTCCAGGCTTCATTCAGGGGTATTCAGAGGGCGATAGAGGAGAAGGCCCGGGAGTATGGAGTTCCAGTAATCTACGTAGACCCAAGAAATACTTCAAGGCTATGCCCAGTACATGGCGCTCCGATAGTCTACAGCAATGGTTCTAGGATAGGTAGGTGTAGTAGGGGCGGAGAGCTTTGGCACAGAGACGTTGTAGCAACCTGGAACCTCCTCCTCAGGGCCCCGCGGGGCGATGGGAGCCATGCTCTAAGCCCCGCGGGGCTTGCACGCGTAGATGGGAGCCCCGTGCCGTTGGGCTCTACTGCCACCCATGACCCCACAGGGATACCCAAATCCCTGTGGACGAGGTGGAAGTCCCTACCGCTGACACAATACGCTACAATCTTAAATAGAATGAAGCGGTAGGGACAAACGGTTCCTTATAAGCATGCTTTGGTTTACCGTAAACCGTGTTCCTCTGGTTCCAGTCGGGTACCTTATTGCCCTTCTCATGGCCTTCTGGCTCAGGGAGCTGGAGGATGCCCTTCTTGGCAGGAACTACCTGCTCATGAGAGCGGTGATATACTCTGTGGGCACAATCATTGGTCTACTGCTCCAGTTAATATGACCCCTCTTGCGGCGGTTGGGCTATGACCTGGGGCCGGGGGTCCACGTGGGGTAGCCCCGGGTTCGTGTTCCGGGTGCTCATGGCGTGGTTCCACACGTTGCTCACATATATGTCGACCCTCTTTCCTCTCACGAGCTCCACGCAGGTCCCGTGGGCGCCCAAGCGGCTTGCGAAGGTCTTCTCCCCGCTACATATGCTGGGGAACACCATCGCAACGCCCCGGGGCGGGTCCCCGCGTGGCAGCACGGCTACGATTGCCTCAATGTCCCGGGTGCGGGCGAATATGAGGGAGCGGAGCATCCGGTAGAGCGTGTCCACCAGGGGGAGGGGGTGCTCCTCGTCCCCGAACTCCATTAGGAAGACAATGTACCTTGTCCCACGGGGGCTCCTAAGGCCCTGTACCCTGACCCGCTCCAGCCGGTTGCCCCCTTTGAGGCGGAAGGGCTTCCCCCGGTCGTCCCTCCCCCTCCCCCCGAGGATGTCCTGGAGGACCTGGCGGAAGCAGAACACAACCCCCTCCACAGTAACACAGCCCCCGGGCCCCCCCTCGACGCGGGGCCTCCAGGCCTGGGCGTCTCTAAGATAGTGGTCCCTAACAGCCCTTAGGCTGGAGGAGAAGACCCTCGAGAGCCTCCGCACCAGGAGGCCCATTGCCTGGAGAAGGGGCTGTTGTAGGGGCTCGGGAACCCGCCTTATCCTCAACCCGGGGCACCGGGGGAATGTTTACAGTACCCTAGGGTCAATAATAATACCTGTGGGGACCCGTGTTGACTGGGGACATGGACCGTGTAAAAAGGGACCTGTGGAACGCCCTCCTCCTCAGCCTCGTTGCCGCAGTGGTTATCGAGGGGCTTATGACCCTCGTCGCCCTGGAGGGCTATGGGGTGCTCTTCAGACCCCCCGCTCTATATGCTCTTGTTCTCCTGGGTCTCTTGGCCCTCCTGGTCTACCGCAACCTTGTCGCCTACACTGGCAAGGATCCCGTGATAATGGCGTCGGGGATCCTGGGCATAGCCCTGGCTCTGGCAGGGGTGGGGCTCAGGACGCTGGGCTTCGCGGCCGACCAGGGGGCGGCGGGGCTCGTTGTCGCGGCTTACTTCCTGGAACTGGTCGTCGGGCTCAGGCTCTACAGGTACCTTGAGGGGCTCTCGCGGGCCTGGGCGGGAGTCTTCATAGGGGGCGCAGGGGTGTTCATACTCAGCCTCCCCCTCGTGGTGCTACTGGGCAGGAAGTGGGCACTGTTGCCCCTAGTGGGCAATGCTGTGAAGGCAGTGGGTCTCCTAGGGTTATTGCTGGTGCTCCGGGGACGGGGATCATAACATGATAGGCTCCGGTAATACCCCGTGAGCCTCGCATAATGGGGGCCCAGGGTGGGGTAACACCACCGTCTCCGGGTTACATTGAATTCCATCCCCGATCAAAATGATCCCGGCCCCGCGGCTCCCCCGCCCTGGGGGAGTAGGGGCGGTGTGCCCCCATGTTCGGCGTTAAGCAGGTTATGGACTTTGTGGAGAAGACTGGTAAGACCAAGTTCACCATAAAGGAGCTTGCCCGGGCCCGCGGGGTTAGGGAGGAGAGCGCCAAGAGGTACGTTCACGAGGCCCAGCGTTTCGGCATCGCGGTGGTTAAGGGCAACAGAGTGGAGGTTGACCCCATTAGGATGGCGATTCTCAGGGAGGCTCTCTGGGGCCTGGATAGCGTGGAGAGCCTGCTCAGGCTTCTCAGGGCCTTGGAGAAGAAGGGCCTCATAAGGGAGGTTAGGGTCCAGAGGGCGGGAGACCCCGAGGGCACTGTGGAGAAGTTCATGGTGCTCCTCCCCCCGGATAAGAGGGATGAGAAGCTCATGGAGTTCATAAAGGAGCAGGTGGAGAAGTACAACCAGAAGCTAATAGCCCTCCTCCTCCCCTCCTACCTGGTAGGGGACGTCTACCTGTTCCTCCGCAACCGCTTCAACCTGCCCCCCAACAGCCTCATAGAGCTCTCGAGCGACATGGGGCTCATAGTCTTCAGGAGGGGCGAGGAGGAGGAATAGAAGGTCCGGGCGGTGAGAGGACCACTTGGCACACACGGGGGATGAGGAAGAGGCATTCATAAAAGCAGCACTCCACAACCACGCCTACTACAAGGCCCTCAGCAGGTGGCGCGAGCTCGCCAGAAAGGCCGCCTCACTAATAAGGAAAAGGTACCCTGACGCGCGCGTCTACGTATATGGAAGCGTCGTAGAGGGACGCTACACGGCTGCGAGTGACATAGACCTCCTCGTAGTCACACAGAGGTCCACGGGTAGGGCCCGTGACACCGCGGAGCTTACCCTCTGGCTAGAGGACAAGCTGGGAGTGCCTCCCGGTCTCCTCCACCTCGTGGTCATAAAACCGGGGAGCCCCGGCGAGGAGAGGTTCTTCAAAGCCATGCGGATAAAGACGGTGGAAGTATAGCTGGACACGGGGACATAGAGATGACGAGGCCCGAGTTGCCCATGATGAGGGTCCAGCGGGTGCGGGAGGACGCCGGGAATGACCATAGTATGTAATGCCATTACCTGGACCGTTTAACGTGTTGTAAGAGGTACTGGGTCCCCGGCTCCCTGTGAGCCAGCCATTTGGATACGGGTTAGATTGTGCGGTAACGCGACCTTGTTGATGATTTACGGGTTTATCGGTTTTTTTAGCACAAGCTTCTTCTCCCACTCTCTAAATGTTATTTCGAGGGCTTCAAAGAAGCCTTGACGTCCTAATATAGCGAGGTCTGAAACGATATACTCTGTAAAGGCTATTGGAATATAGATGCTTCCTATCCCCTCTAACGTTACTTTAACCTTTTTCTTGATATATGCTTTTACGTATCCTCCTATGCCAGCAAGATACACTTGTTCAGCGTCCCTCAGGTCGAGCCCCAAGTCCTCGGAGATGCTCATGTGGAAAAGGCTCACTGTAGCGCCGCTATCTACCAAGGCATGGACAACCGCCTTCTCCCTGCCCTCAACTATTACTGGAATAATCGGATAAGGTCTTCCACGGTATACGGTATATGGAAACACTATCTCGCCTAGACCATCCCTGGTAGTATCCATTATTTAATGGCCCCCCGGGTCGATTACACACCGCATATTACATTGGAAGATGGAGCCTAGACAACAAGTAAATCGTGGCTTGGAACCTTTATCACACCATACTCATCTCTCTTGTAGCCCATCCTAGTCATAATCTCGCGTAGCTCTTTTAGATTACTAGCCCAGGCAACCACACGTCCATCCACTATGGCAGCCCAGTAGCCCGGCGGGACCCTGTCTAGCTCCCCTGGTTTAACCGGCTGTAAGGCCCTTTTTTGACCCATAGTAACCATCATATCCCCTCCCAGAGCCTGTATAGCATTACATGAGTAAGCCTAATACCCTTACAACCTGCTGCCCTCCAGTACCTTTACCTATATTTTTCAACCTATATGAGGTGCTTGTACGAAGATAGTTCCAATGTAATTGTACTTCTGCATCATAAATTAATTGTTGAACTAATAGTAGATAAACTTCAATCTTCTGGACCTGTCCGAACTGGTTATACAGCTACAAGCATAGCATTTTGTATAGAATTTTGGGTGGCGACAACTTGTCTCATAGTCTTCGAAACCCTGTAAGCTGGATTGGCTTTACTCGCTGTCATAATCAACGACTGGTGAATAGGCGGGCTTCGTACTTCCTCATGCACGAGCGCAACACGAAAAATTATAGAGACGGCCTCCGAGCCCGAGGGTCATGGGTTCAAACTTTCAGAGATCCACCATGATACTCATATGTAAGCCGTCCACCATCTCAGAGGTGAAAAAATAACTTGATGTTTCTAAACAAGGATGGTTTGCTCAGGCCGCGTAGCATATGGAGCATGATGCCTCGAAGAGCTTCTCTCTTAAGGAGCATAGAAGTTCCCGCTAGCACCGAAACAATACTAGCTCTCTAAGCTTATATCCCCCCTAGGCGTGGGGAAAGGGACTAGAGGAACGCCATAACCGCTGGGAGGAATAGAGAATAGACAAGTCCATGTGCACCCCGAGCACGTCTACACAGAGGTCAGGTACGGGGGCGAGAGGTTCGAGGATGAGGATGCCCGAGAGGCCATAGGGCTAGCCCGACGTATCCTAGAGTGGAGCCGTCTTAGTCTGGGCGCCGGCCCCTTATGAGGTCGATGTCCTCCTTGTCGAGGCTCCAGCCCAGGGCGCCTAGGAACTCGTCGACCCTTTCCTTCCTCTCGGTTTTTGGGATGGCGATGACGCGGGGCTGGCTTAT
>JALTXS010000153.1 GCA_027048265.1 Desulfurococcales archaeon | reverse complement strand
CCTTCTCCCGGGCCTCGCGGAGGGCCTCGGGGCCCCAGGGCCTCCAGTCAACGGGGTTGCAGGCGTGTTGCCTGAGGTAGGGGCTCCTCTCCCCCGCTAGTTGGTTGGGCTTCTCGCACTCCAGGTCTCCAGCCATCGCGTTACCACCGTTGCCTGGCTTGGGTATTGTTTGTCGTTGGAGGGTTTTGGGGGTTGCGGATGTACCTTGTTTATTGCTTTATTGTCGATAAATACGCAAAATATTAAACTCTCGAACATTAACGTTAGTCACCGGTGAGTATATATGACGGGTGCCCGCCTTTGCCACACCTGAAATCCTTAGAACAACAGCCCCCGTCGCCCACAGCATAGTCCACCTGGTGGGCAACACACCCCTTCTCCGCCTCAAGCACATTGAGAGGGATTTTTCACTAGACTCCCCCCTGTACGCCAAGCTCGAGCTCATGAACCCAGGAGGGAGTGTCAAGGACCGAATAGGGTACTACATGCTTCAGGACGCCCTAGACCGGGGACTCATAGATGAGAGAACCGTAATAGTGGAGCCGACCTCCGGCAACACCGGAATTGGACTAGTGCTGGCCGCCAAGGACCTGGGCAACCCTGTGGTCCTCGTCATGCCCGACAAGATGAGCAGGGAGAAAGAGGTCCTACTCCGGGCCCTAGGGGCCCACGTTGTCAGGACTCCAACCGCTGTTACTCCCGAGTCTCCTCTCTCATACTACAGCGTGTCAAAGGCCATTGCAACCCGCCTGTGGAGTCTCAAAAGCAGGCCTACACCCAAGAGCCTGTCCCGCATCCTGGACGAAATAGAGCAGCTAGTCAAGAGGGAAGACAAAAAAACGCTGTCCAAGATACTCGCGGGAAGGACAGCTCCCAATCGGAACGCCTGGATACCCAACCAGTACTACAACCCCTCCAACCCCCGGGCTCATGAGGAGACCACGGGGCCGGAGATATGGCAGCAGACGGGAGGGAATATTGACATACTAGTCGCGGGAATGGGCACCGGGGGCACCATCACAGGTGTGGCCCGGTTTCTCAGGAAAAAGAAGCCCAGCGTCAGGATAGTGGGCGTCGACCCCCAGGGCAGCGCCTACTACCACATAAAGAGGGGCATGAGTCTTGAGGAGGCTGTTGCGAGGACCCACCCTTATCAAATAGAGGGCATTGGGGAGGATATACTTCCCTCCACCATAGACCTTGACATGGTAGACGAGATAGTGAGGGTCGGCGACCAGCAGGCCTTTAGCATGGCCCGTTACCTGGCGAAGAGGGAAGGGGTACTGGCAGGGAGCTCCTCGGGAGCCGCCCTCTACGCCGCTGTCAAATACCTTCGTGAGAACAGGGTGAGGTCGAAGACAACGGTCGTCATACTACCCGACACGGGGAGGAATTATCTTAGCAAGTTCTACAGCGACGAGTGGATGCAGGAGAACGGTTATAGCATACGGGACGAGGACGTCTTGGAGGAGCTGGGCCTTGGCAGGTGACAGTACCCGGGCCATCCACGTGGGTGAGGAGCCCCACCGCCACCCTCATGGCGACGTGGTTGCGCCCCTCCATATGGCGACAACCTTTGCCAAGAAAAGCCTGAGAGAGGTCGAGCAGGGATACGTGTACGCGCGAACGGGTAACCCCACACGCGACGCACTTGAGGAGAAGCTGGCCGCGCTAGAGGGAGCGAGTTTCGCCACAGCCTACTCCTCGGGCATGGCAGCCATAACCACGCTTCTACTGGCGTTGCTCGAGAAAGGCGACACGGTTGTCGCGGGGGATGACCTCTATGGGGGCACGAGGAGGCTTTTTGACCGCGTCATGGCTAAGTTCGGCGTCAGGGTCATTTACGTTGACACGACAGTCACCCGGGCTCTCGCTGAGGCCCTGGAGAGGCACCGCCCCCGTATATTGTGGGTCGAGACTCCCAGCAACCCTCTGTTAAAGATAACGGACCTTAGGGAGGCCTCCCGGCTCGCGCACGAGAACAACGCGCTATTGGTGGTTGACAACACGTTTGCCACTCCTGTTTTCCAGAAGCCTCTTGAGCTGGGTGCCGACGTCGTGGTCCACAGCCTCACCAAGTATATAGCGGGGCACTCCGACGTGCTCGGGGGAGCGCTTATCACAAACGACCCCAAGCTACATGAAACACTCGCCTTCCACCAGAACGCGGTGGGCGCTGTGCTGGGCGCCCCCGATGCATGGCTGGTTCTCCGGGGGTCTAAGACTCTCCCCCTGAGGATGAGGGTCCACGAGAATAACGCCCGGGCAGTTGCTGAGCTACTCCAGGACAGCCCGAAGGTGAGAAGAGTCTACTATCCAGGCCTCGCAAGCCACCCTGGACACGAAGTTGC
>JALTXS010000152.1 GCA_027048265.1 Desulfurococcales archaeon | reverse complement strand
GGCAGTGGGATTCAGCTTCTCCTTCTCGCTGGCAGGTGCGGGGGGTAGATACAGCAATATGAGTCTGATGAGACCTTAAAGGAGACCCGGCCCCATTATAGCATGCGTGGCTGGAGGGTAGGGGGGATTTGCGGTCATAAGGCGAAGCATGGGGGTGGGGTCAGAGGCGTCTTACTAGTATCCTCCTTGGGAAATATTGTGGCATAGGCACCCCTGTGAAACCTCGCGATGCTACAGGCTAGGGAGAAGCTTGTCATGAGGAAGCCCTCGAGCAAATTGACCCTCTGTCAGCAGCTTGCCGGGTTATGGGGGGTTGCGGCTAGGCAGCTGAACGTGTGCAGATTTTAGCGGCTTTGACCGCTGATGCTGATATGTATAACCAGAGTCCCGTAGCAGAAGATGGGTCATCAAAGTAAATCGTGTTAACCGGGGGGTTAACCCCCGGCTTAAAGCTCAAAAGAAACAAGCTTGGGCTCGGTGAAGTTGAGCATAGTTACACGAACCCCCTCTCTGCCGCCAACGCCGCTTAGCTTCACCCCTCCGAAGGGGAGGGCGTCCCAACGGAGCCGGGTGGAGTCGTTCACTATCACCGCCCCCGCCTCCAGGGCTTCGGCGACCCTCAGGGCCTTCCTGAGGTCACGGGTGAACACCGCCGCCTGCAGGCCGTAGGGTGTTCTGTTTGCCAGCTCTATAGCCTCGTCCTCGCTCCTGAAGGATATTATGGGCGCCACGGGCCCAAAGACCTCCTCGGAGAACGCGTGGGCGTCTGGGGGCACGTCCTTGGCGACGGTGGGCTCCACGAAGTATCCCTTTAGCTCGCCGGGTATCCTGCCTCCGGCTATTATCTGGGCGCCCTTGTTCTTCAGGTCCTCGATGACCTCCAGCATCTCCCTCTGGGCATCGCTGGATATCACGGGGCCCATGTCGGTCTCCTCGCTCGTGGCCGGCCCCAGCCTGAGGCCCCGGGCGAGCTCCGCCATCCTGCGGGAGAACTCCTCGTAGACCCTCTCCTGGACAATGAACCTCTTCCCTGCGTTACAGTTCTGGCCCGCGTACTCGAACCGGGCCCTAACCGCTGTCCTAACCGCCTTCTCCAAGTCAGCGTCCTCGAAGACTATGAAGGGGTCGCTCCCACCGAGCTCCATCGCAATCCTCATCCCCCGCCCTACAGCCTTGGAGGCCAGCTGGAGCCCCACCTCCGTGGAGCCCGTGAAGGTAAGGCCCCTCACTCGGGGGTTGGAGAGAAGCTCCTCCCCCACCACGCTAGCCCTCCCCGTGACAACGCTGAGAACCCCCCGGGGTAGCCCCGCTTCGTAGAGTATTCGGGCGAGCTCGATGGCCGACAGGGGGGTCGAGGCACTCGGCTTAACCACAACCGTGTTGCCCACCGCCAGGTTGGGAGCAACCTTGTGAGCCATGCTGTTAAGGGGGAAGTTGAAGGGAAGAATAGCGGCAACCACGCCCAGAGGCTGCCTGTACTCCACCACCCTCCTTCTCTCGTTCCCCGGGGGATACTCGTAGTAGTCCACCCGATGCAACCGGCCCTCAAGCACCAGATGGGCTTCCCTCGCCGCAATACGGAAAACGCTGATAGCCCTCAGAACCTCCACCCTCGCATCCCTAAGAGGCTTCCCCGCCTCCCTCGCGAGAAGGAGAGCCAACTCCTCCCTCCTCTCCTCCATTACACCCGCAGCCCTCTCCAGAACCTTTGCCCTCTCCCTCAGGCTCATGCGTGAGAAGCTGGCGAAGGCTTCATCCGCAGTCTCTATGGCCTCCCGGACCTGCTCCCGCGAGAGCGCGTAGACCTCCTCAAAAACCTGGCCCGTAGAGGGGTCCTCCACAGGTAGGGTCTCCCCACCCTCCACGGGCTCCCCTCCGAGAATAGGCCTGACAGGCAAACCGAGACACCCCCTAGGCCAGAAACTCTCAACAATAAATTAAGCACGAGCCCCCTAATACTACCTCCGCCCGCCGGCCTATAGGAGAGCCCATTATGCGGGCTCGAGCTTGGCGAGGAAGTGCCTAACCCCCCGGACCCTTGGCTCCCACTTCAAACGAAGCCCCTTCACGGAAGAAGGGTTCGAAACCACCCTCGCAAGAGACTCGGCCACGTAGCCCAGGTGCGAAGCCGTGTAGGTCCTCCTAGGCACAGCTAGGCGTAGGAGCTCCGGCCTCTCCCCACCATCACCAGACTCGCCGAAGGCCAGTCGACCCAGGCCAACCGCCCGCACTCCTGATTCCAGATAAAGGGCCGCTGCCAGGGCATCCGCGGGGAATTGCTCGGAGGGAATGTGGGGCAGGGCCTCACCTGCGTCCACGTATACCGCGTGCCCTCCCACAGGCCTCAGTATGGGCACGCCCCTCTCCTCCAGCA
>JALTXS010000151.1 GCA_027048265.1 Desulfurococcales archaeon | reverse complement strand
CCCTCTTACCCTTTCCGCCCGGTCCCCGAGTAGCACCTACGAGGCGTTTAATCTACTCCTCCTTACGCTCTCTCCCGGTGAAGTGCCCGCTCTTGGAGGAGGCCGCGAGCTCTCCCAGCTTCTTTATGATGTTCAGGGTGGACACCCTCTCCTCGAAGTACCTCCTCGTCATGTCAGTCGCGAGGTCCTCGGGAACCCCCGCCTCCTTGAGCTTCTGGTAGAAAGCGGCCACGTCTCTCCCCACCTTCTCCCCCTCGAGGAGGGAGAGCAGGGTGTTAATCAGCTTCTCTATGGGGTCCTTTAGCTCCTTGAGGAAATCCGAAACCGCTGAGAGTATTTCTCTTATCTCCTCAGCATCCTCCTTCGAGCCTATGGACAGGGTCCCTGAGAATCCCCGGGGGCTCCCCTGTTCTATGACTATCTTGCGAGGCTCTTCCTCACCCATGCAACACACCCTGTTAGGTCCTCGTGATTACTATTGTTGGGTCTTGGATATACCCTTTCGCCCACTCCTAGAGCCATTGGAGAACCATTGACACTGCAAGGATACACGTGGGGCGGGGGGACTCCCGACATCAGGTGGACACATTCATTAAGCTTTAGGAAAAGAAGACGGGTGGGTTCCGGAGAAAAATGTATGGTCCTTTATGGGAGGAATGCTAGCACTGTATGCTGGGGCTCCATATGCCTTTCTCACATATCATCCTGCGGGACTCCTCATAGCCAGCGTCCGCGTGCCTCACGACACCTATACCGGGGTCGGCTGTCAGCACCCTCTCTGCCCTTTTCTCGGACTCCTCGCTCCCATCTAGTACGAGGCCCAGGCCGGCGTGTATGCTGTACCCTATGCCCACTCCCCCGCCGTGGTGGAAGCACACCCAGGTAGCACCCGCCGCGGCGTTGAGTAGTGCGTTTAGTATGGGCCAGTCTCCTATGGCGTCGCTTCCGTCTTTCATGCCCTCGGTCTCCCTGTAGGGGCTTGCAACGCTTCCCGTGTCAAGGTGGTCCCTTCCTATCCACATGGGGCCTATCTCGCCTAGTCTTATGAGGCTGTTCATTATCTTCCCGAAACGCGCGCGCTCCCCATAGCCCAGCCACACGACCCTTGCGGGGAGACCCTGGAACTTGACGTGCTTCCTTGCCTTCTCTATCCACCTCACGAGCCTCTGGTTGTCCCTGAAAGTGGCTATTATCTCGTCGTCGAGTCGGTAGATGTCCTTCTCCTCGCCCACCAGGCTGGTGTAGCGGAAGGGGCCCCTTCCCTCCGCGAACATGGGCCTTATGTATGCTTGGACGAAGCCGGGGAACTCGAAGGCGTCCTTGTACCCGGCCTCGTAGGTCATCTTCCTGATATTGTTCCCATACTCGAAGACCACGGCCCCCTTCCGCTTAAACTCTACCATGGCCCTAACGTGCTGCTTCATGGTCTCTAGACTCTCCCTCTTGTAGCGCTCGGGGTCCTTCTCCCTCAGCTCGGCCGCCTCCTCCACGCTATAGCCCAGGGGGATGTAGATGAGGGGGTCGTGGGCGGGGGTCTGGTCTGTGACTAGATCGGGGACGATGCCCTGCTTGAGAATGTAATTGTATATCTCGGCCGCGTTGCCCAGAACACCTATGCTAAGGGGCCTGCGCTTCTCCTTAGCCTCCAGGGCCATATCCAGGGCCTTGTCAATGCTATCAGTCCACGTGTCCAGGTACCCGTGCCTCAGCCTCCTATCAATCATCCTCTTGTCAACCTCCGCGACGATAGCCACACCCCCGTTCATCGTGGCGGCGAGGGGCTGGGCTCCCCCCATCTCGCCCAGGCCAGCTGTGAGCACCAGACGACCCTCCAGACTCCCCTCGGGGAAGTGCTTCTCGGCGGCGAAGGCGAACGTCTCATAAGTTCCCTGGAGTATGCCCTGTGTGCCAATGTAGGCCCAGCAACCCGCGGTCATCTGCCCATACATGGTTAAACCGCGTTTCTCGAGCTCCCGGAAGTACTCCCAGTCAGCCCACTTGGGCACCAGCATAGCGTTGCTTATCACCACCCTGGGCGCCATGCGGTGGGTTTTGAAAACCGCAACGGGCTTCCCGCTCTGGACCACCAGGGTGTCGTCGGCCTCCATGGTCATGAGTGTATCAACTATGTTCTCGAAGGCCTCCCAGCTCCGCGCCGCCCTTCCCGTCCCCCCATATACTATGAGCTTGTCAGGCTCCCGGGCCACCTCAGGGTCAAGGACGTGGAAGAGCATACGCAGGGGGCCTTCCACCTGCCAGCTCTTCGAGCGGACATGCATATCCCAGCCACGTATGTGGCTGACACGGTACTTCTCCCAGGGCTTGTAATAGCCCTTGTCTATGAGGGTCTTTATGGGCCTGCCCTCATACTTCTCGGGTGTGGACAAGACACACCACCTCCCATCCTTCACCAGACCTTATTATATAGGGGAAGGCGCTGGATATAGGCCTTCCCTGCACCCGGGGGACCCAGCCATAGGCCCCCTATTCCTAAAAAACAATCATTCAAAACACGTGCGCGGGAAGGTATTCAGAAGGGAAACTTCTGCTTCGGGCTCTCACCCCCCCAGGTAAGCCTCCTTGAACACGGGGTCCCCCAGGGCCTCCTGGCTGGAGGCCTGGTAGACCACCCTCCCCTGCTCCAGGACGTAGACCCTCTGGCTCACCTCAAGGGCCTTGGCCACGTTCTGCTCCACAAGTAGTAGCGAGTAGCCCTCCTCCAACAGCTTCGCAATTGTCTTGAAGACCTCCTCCACGATAATGGGCGCGAGGCCCTGGCTGGGCTCGTCCATTAGGAGGAGCTTGGGGCGCATAATGAGGCCCCGGGCTATGGAGAGCATCTGGGCCTCACCACCGCTAAGAGTGAAGGCAAGCTGGCTCCTCCGCTCCCTCAGACGGGGGAACAGGTTGTAGACATACTCTATCCGGTCCCTGAGAACATTGGGGTCCAGCGAGTAGCCGGCGACCACCAGGTTCTCCTCCACGGTCAGGTAGGGGAAGACCCTCCTCCCCTCAGGCACATAGCCTATGCCCATCCGCGCCCTATCCCATGGGGGGAGGCCCGTTATGTCCCTCCCCTCGAAAACAACGCTGCCCTCAAGGGGCTTGACAAGGCCAATTATTGTCTTGAGGAGCGTTGTCTTCCCCGCACCGTTGCGCCCCACCACCGAGACGGACTCCCCCTTACCTACCCTAACGTCGACTCCCCGGAGGGCCACTATTTTTCCATAGGAGACCCTCAGACCCCTAGCCTCTAGCATAGCCCGCACCCAGGTAGGCCTCTATAACCCTCGGGTCCCTCAGCACCTCCCCCGGCTCCCCCTCAGAGAGGAGCCTCCCATAGTGGAGCACGTACATGTAATGGGAGAGGCCCGTGGCGAGTGGAACGTTGTGCTCCACAATAGCTATGGTGAGGCCCTCCCTCTCGTTCAGGTCCCTCACAAGACCCGCAAGCTCACGGGCCTCCTCCGGACTCATCCCGGCAGAGGGCTCGTCCAACAGCAGGACCCGGGGCTCCAGC
Source organism: Desulfurococcales archaeon (assembly GCA_027048265.1). Lineage (GTDB taxonomy): Archaea > Thermoproteota > Thermoprotei_A > Sulfolobales > Fervidicoccaceae > JALTXS01. The sequence goes on along the minus strand of JALTXS010000151.1, from coordinate 7,611 downwards.
GCCAGGGCCCGGGCGAGCTCCAGCCTCTTCTGGAGACCCAGGGGAAGCTGGCTCGCCTCCCTCTCCGCATAGTCTGAGAGCCCCACCCTCTCCAGGACCCTATGCACCCTATCCCAGACCTCCTCCCGGTCCCGCTCGGCGAGAAGGGCCGTTCCCCTGTACATTGCCTTGCCCACGGCCGCCTGGACCAGCTGGCCAACGGTGAACTCGGGGGGCGCGCGGGGTATCTGGAAGGTAAGGGCAATGCCCAGGCGGGCCCTCTCATGGGGGCCCAGGGAAGTCACATCCCTGTCCCTGTAGTAGACCCTCCCCCGCGTGGGCTTGTAAAACCCCGCCATCACGCGTAGGAGGGTCGTCTTCCCAGCGCCATTGGGGCCTATAATGCCGGTTATACGCCCCTCTCTTAGGGAGAGGCTCACTCCATCCAAGGCCCTGACACCGCCGAAGTGCTTGGACACGTTCTCAAGCCTCAGCACGCTAGCCCCCCTCCCCTTTCTTCTTCCCCCCGGGGCCCAGGCCGTAGCCTGCCAGCATCCTCTCCAGGAGCCTTCGGGCCACTGCGTTCTTGCCCAGGAGCCCCCTTGGAGCGAAGAACACGACCACTACTATGAGGACCCCGTACATCACTCTACGGTACTGCATTAGGGGGCGGAAGACCTCGGGCGAGACCACCACAATGAAGGAGCCCAGGATGGCGCCCGCTATGCTGTCGAGGCCCCCAAGTATGCTCATGGTGAGGATTGCTATGCTGTAGGGGAACTCGAAGTCGCTGAACACTATATACCCCTTGAAGTGGGCCGAAAGCGCCCCCGCGACCCCGCCGTACATTGCGCCAATAGCGAAGGCGAGGACCTTCATCCTCCTCACATCCACTCCCACAGCGCTGGCCAGCTGCTCGTCGTCCCTGACCAGGTTGAAGGCCAGCCCCATCCACGAGCGCTGTATCCTGAGGGCGAGTAGCACCAGGAGCGCGAGTATGCCCCATGTCAGGAGCATGTAGCTCGCCCCCCGGAGCTCGTAGCCGCCTATGCTGGGGCGGGGGATGTTACTTATCCCATAGCTTCCCCCGAACACGTCATAGTACTCGAAAATGTAGACCACGAGGAAGTTGAAGGCAATGGTGGTTATCGCGAGGAAGTCCTCCCTCAGCCTTATGCTAACCAGGCCCATCACAGCCCCCACCACTAGGGCTGACAGGGCCGCCGCAGCTATTCCAAGCCCCACGGGTAGGCCAAGCTTGGCTGTGAGGATCGCGCTCGTCATAGCACCTATGCCCAAGAACCCCGCCTGGCCCAAGTTCACCTGGCCCGCCCATCCCATGGTTATGTTAAGGCCGAGGGCCGCAACGCCGTATATGCCCACGAGGGTCGCCAGCGTTATGTAGTACTCGGGTATGGGCATTCAGGCCATCTCCCTCCTCCCGAAGATGCCGTAGGGCCTGAAGAGCAGCAGTGCTATGAGGGCGATGAAGGCGTAGGCCTCCCGGGGCAGTATGTCAGGGTATAGGGCCGTCATAACCTGCTCCACAAGGCCCAGTATTATTCCCCCCAGGTACGCGCCCATGACGCTCCCAAATCCCCCTAGGACTATCACGACCAGGCCCTTGTATGCAACGACTCCGCCCATGAAGGGCGATATGACCCCATAGTAGTACCCGTAAAGAAACCCCGCCAGACCAGCGAGGGCCGAGCCCAGGAGGAAGTTGAAGTCAATAATAAGGGGTATCCTAACCCCCAGGGTCATGGCCGTCTCCGCGTCCTGGGCCGCCGCCTGGCTGGCGACGCCCAGCCTCGTCTTTGTCGTGAGGGCCCATGTCAGGAGCGTCGCGGCCAGGACGATGGCGAACACCACTATCTTGCGAGTGTTAACCGTGGCTCCTGCAAGGCCTATGTCCCGGGATAGGAAATCCACGTGGAAGCCCTTGGGATAGTGGCCGAAGACGTTGGCCACCAGCTCCTCCATGATTATGAATAGGGCTATGCTTACCATTAGCGGCACATAACGGGGCTGGTCAAGGAGGGGCTTGTAGAAGAGCCTGTTTATAAGAAACCCTAGTAGGGCGGAAGAGGCCATTGCCGAAGCCATGCTGGCCAGGGGGCTCCCCGTGGCGCCGTAGACCATGTACGCAGTATAGGCCCCCACGACGTAGACGCCCGCGTGGGCGATGTGTAGTATCCTGAGAAGACCGTAGACCAGGGTGAGCCCGAGGGCTATGCCCGCGTATATGCTTCCAATGGCCAGGCCGTCAACAACCTGCAGCACTATCTCCGCCACGGGGCCTCCACTCCCAAATGCGCGGTCATGTGGTGCGTGGCTGTCTTTTCGAACCCCCAGAGCTATCCCAGAGTAGGATAAGCGATGTTACACTTGATAGTGGAAAGCGAGGCATGGGGGAGAAAAAAGCTACTAACGGGGTTGGACTCTTGTCACGCTCTAGGGTTTGAGCAGCTCGGGGTCGTCGTAGGTCTTGTAGCGGGTAAACTTCCCGTTCTTTATGACCTGCACGGTTATCTCCTTCACCGCGTTGCCGTCTTCTGTGAAGAAGAATATCTTGCCCGCAACACCATCGTAGTCCTTGGTGGATTGTATTGCGTCGGCTATGCTCTTTCCATCGTACTTGCCGGCCTTCTCTATGGCCTTGGCCAGGACCATGACGGCGTCGAAGCTGCTGGCGGCGACCATGTCGGGGGCAATGTTCCTCTTCTCCTCATACCTCTTTATGAACTCCTTGACCATGTCGGTCTGCTTGTCCCTGTCAAAGTCCGTGACTATATACACGCCCTCGGAGGCGGGTCCGGCGATTTCTATGAACTTGGGCGAGTCGAAGCCCTCGACGCCGACGATGGGGGCCTTTATGCCCAGCTCACGCGCCTGCTTGACGCCAACCGCGTGGGGGTAGTAGCCCACGAATAGTATAGCGTCGAGTTTGCCCTGGTCCTCCAGGCTCTTTATCTGGTTCAGGAAGGGCGTGAAGTCATCGGTGGGGAAGGGGAACTTTGCCTCGAACACCACGCTGACCCTATCGCCCGCGGTCTTCTTGAAGCTGTCAACCAGGCTGTTGCCGAAGGGATTGTCGATGTTGAGTATCGCCACGTTCTTGGCCCCCAGCTCCTCCATGACGAACTTTGCCGCTATCCTGCCCTCGGTGACAGCTAGCATACCGACCCTGAAGACGTAGGGCTTGTCCTTGGTTATGTCTGGGTGCACTGCATAGGCCACCACGAGGGGAACGCCCGCGTCGTTCCACACGTTGGAGGCGGCTAGGGTGGTGCCACTATAGCTGCCGCTTACCCCGGCTATGACCTTGTCCTGCTGTATCATCCTCTGGGAAACGGCAATCGCCTGATCGGGGTTGAGCTGGTCGTCGTAGACTACCAGCTCAACTTTCTTACCATTAATACCCCCGTTCTCGTTTAGAATCTCCACCGCTATCTCGGCTCCTGTACGCGCGGCTATACCGTCGGCCGAGGCAGGGCCCGTCAGGGGAGCGAAGAACCCTATCTTTATTGTCTCGGGCCCCGTCGGGCGGGTTGCGAAGTAGGCGGCTGCGGCCACGATTATTATGACAACAATAATGAGTCCAATTACCTGGGGCGATAATGCCCTCTGCACCCTCATGACTCCCAGACCCCTTGCCTCCTACAAATCGCGCAGCCTGGTAGGGCACCTACGGCCCGTGTCTAGAAAAAACCATTATTGTATCTAGACCGCCCGTTAAGACATGAAACACTATAAAACCTAATAGGTTCCCAGCCTTATTTGTCTTTCCCAGCTCAGATAATAACCCGTATAATCCACGCCCTAAATTGCCTCGAGCACACGGTTCCCATTTATCACAAGGGCAACCTTAGAGGCACCCCAGCCATAGCCCACCCAGCGGTGGTTCTCCACCCCCCAAACCAGCAGCTCCGCCCTGTAGCCCGGCGCTATTCTCCCCGTCTCGCCGTGTATCCTGAGACTGTAAGCAGCGTTAACAGTAGCGGCAGCCAGAGCTTCTAGGGGAGTTAGCCCATAGAGATAAGTTGACAAGTCTAGCGCGAGCTCCATCCGGGGGGTCTGATTGTTGGGGTTAAAGTCACTCCCCAGGGCCATTATGACCCCCGCCTTCCTCATCGCCTCTACGGGAGGCCGGGCTTCGAAATCCCTCATGGAGACCATGCTAGTGGGGAGCAGAACCGCGGCGGTTCCCCTCTCGGCAAGGAGACGGGCGTTCTCGGGAGGCATCCTGTCCAAGTGGTCCAGGCTGTCGATGGGGTACTCGGCAGCGAGGCGGGAGCAACCCATGTATTCGAGCTGGTCGGCGTGGAGCCTTATCCTGAACCCGTGCCTCACAGCCGCCTCGACGAGCCTACGGGTCTCCTCTAGGGTGAAGGCGCCCCGGTCGCAGAAGACATCAAAGTATGTGGCCAGCCCTCTCCTTGAGGCCACCTTGGGGATGGCCTCTTCTATGAAGTGCCTTATGTAGTCTTCCCTCTCCCCCGGGTAGTCGCGGGGAACCACGTGGGCTAGGAGGGTCCTCACCGTCCTTAGGCCGGTTATCCTCTCCACCTCCCGGGCCGCCTCCAGCATCTTTACCTCGCCCTCCGCGTTTACCGCGTATCCGCTCTTGGTCTCGACGGTGGCTGTGCCCGTGTTCTGCATGAGCCGTGCCACGGGGAGGGCTTGGGATACGAGGCTTTCTAGGGGGGCCTCCTGGGTCATCTTGATGGTGCGGTGTATTCCCCCTCCCCTCTCCAGTATCTCGGCGTAGGTGTAGCCCATTAGCTTTAGCTCCAGCTCATCCTCACGGGACCCCGCGTACACGAGGTGGGTGTGGGCGTCGTGGAAGGCCGGGGTGACCATCATACCCTCCGCGTCGATGACCTCGTATGCGCTGTACCTCTGCTCAACCTCGCCCCGGGGGCCCGCCTCTACTATCCTTCCCTCCCTTATGGCGACGGCAGCGTCCCATACGATGCCCGCGGTTTTCTCATCAACTCGGGCCAGGGGGCCGTTCCTGAACGTCACGAGCTCGCCTATGTTGGTCACCAGAAGGTCTGCCCTACGGGGCCCTGTCACTGCCCGTCACCCCATTTGGCCAGCGTGTTGTGAACGGTGTAGAGGAGGAGCTTGGCCACAGTCGCCACCGTGACTCCCTGGGGGTCTAGCTGGGGGACAACCTCGTTCACATCGATGCCCCGTGGCCTGACATGGCTTGTTATGTGTAGTAGTATCTGGAGGCTCTCCCAGGGGGCGAGGCCCAGGGGGGTGGGCGCGTTGACCCCGGGGGCCACGCTTGCGTCAAGGTGGTCGGCGTCTATGCTCAGGTAAACAGCCCTCCTGTTCCGGGACAGGAACTCATCAACGGCCTCAAGGGCGGCTTCTACCCCCTTCTTCAACAGCTCCAGACGGGGGACTACCCTGAAGCCCGCCCTGCGGGCTCTCTCCCTTAGGTAGGGCGGGTTGGAGTAGTCGGAGACCCCTATGACTAGCGCGTCAACAAGGTCCCCATGCTGGCTGTAGATGTCCCAGAGCCAAGAGCCGCTGGTTAGGCCCTCTGTGACGCTCCTCATGTCATAGTGGGCGTCCAGAACTATAACCCCCACGCCCCCCTCCTCCACGAGGGGCTCGAGGGTCCAGCGTGTAATGCTGTGGTCTCCCCCCAGGAAGACGGCTGGCGGGCCACCCGCCTTGTAGGCGTGGGCGGCAGCAGCCTGTATCCGCGTGTATGTCAGCCGGGGGTCCCCGGGGGCGACTCTCACGTCGCCCAGGTCCCTGAAGGTGAAGTCAATGTCCCCTCCCAGGCCTGGCGCGTGGGTGGTGAAACTGTAGAGGCGGGACCTCAGGGCGCCGGGGGCGGCCCTGGCCCCGGGTCTTCCAGTGGTGTTCCAGTCCCAGGGAACTCCCACTAGGGGTACCTTGCCCTCTCCGCTGCTCCTCACCCTCTTGTCATCAACGTCTCTTATGAGGGGAGAACCGGGGGGTGTGAGAAAGTTCTCGGGCTGGGTCAGGCCGGGTCACCTCCATGGGGATAGTGGCGCGGGCCCAAGCGTATCGCAGCCCCGCGCGGGTTACAGGCGGTTACATGCAGTGGCAATACTATATGGGGCTCGGCGGGTGAAAAAGCTAGCCGTTCCCCCTCCTTCTCCCCCTGGACAGGTCCTCCGCGGCCTTGATGAGCCTCTCCAGAAGACCCAGTGCATCGCCTAGGATTATGGCTTGGTCGTAGAGCTTGAGGAGGGCCTCGCCCGCCTGGGGTACGATGTCCTCCTGCCCCCCGCTTGTGGGGAGGCTGTGGACGCTGGCAGGGGCCGCAAGTTGCCGGGACCGGGCGGCCAGGGCTGCCATCGTGTAGTGGGTTATCATCTCGCCCACTGGGCTGCCCTGGGGCGCGAGGAACGCTGGAAGCCCCGTGGCCTCGTTGTCTAATAATAGGCTGGCCTGTCTCTCCAGGAGGTTCACCGCGTGGGCAACGGCTATGGAGAGGGCGTCAGCGTACACGGCCAGGCCCCCGGCGTAGAAGTGGCACCCGTGCATGACGCGACCGTTGTACACTATGGGGTTCTCACCGGGGCTGCAGAGCTCCCTCTCCACCAGTTCCTCAGCATGGCCGAGTAGCGCGTATAGTGGGGAGAGGACGTGGGGGGCGCACCTTATGCTGTAGGGGTCCTGGAGCCTCTCTGTGGACGTGCAGGGTGTCTGGGAGAACGCCTCAACTACTCGGGGATGGAGGCTCTTCTTGAGCCCCAGGTTTACGCGCTCCATCTCCTCGGACACGCAGCCGGTCACGCGTGCGATTCTGCGAAACGAGTCTTCCACGCCTGTTAGGAATTCCCTTATCAGCATCATTGAGGAGAGGAGCAGGCCCGCGGACCACGATGTGTTGTTCAACAGGGCCAGGGCCTCGCCTGGCTCCAAGGGGTAGTGGGGCTCCATACCAGCCCTCTCGAGGGCCTCGCTGCAGGGCAGGGGCGGTCCCTGGCCCTGCTCGGTGGCCCATCCCCTGCCATGGTATACGCACTGTACAAGGTGAGCTGATGGAACCAGGTCCCCGCTGGCCCCTAGGCTCCCATGGCGGGGGATCTGGGGTGTTATGCCCTTGTTGTAGGCGTGGACCAGTCTCTCAAGGGTCTCGGGCCTCAGGGGGGCGTGGGCTTGGGAGGCCTGTATTATGCGGGAGAGCATGAAGGCCCTGACAACCAGGCTGGGCGCGGGCTCTCCCTGTCCCCGGGCGTGTTCCGCGATTATCCGTTCCTCCCACTCGGGGCCGCAGTCTCCCTTGCTCTTCCACAGGGCCCCTAGGCCCGTGCAGTAGCCGTAGACGTTCCTTCTCCGGGTCTCCTCCAGGTAGGCTTCCCTGGCCTCTCTGAGCGCCTTTAAGGTGGACTGGCCTAGCCTGAGGGGGTGGTTATGCTTCAGCGCCTCGTACAGCATAGCCGCGGTGGGGCACCTCTGGGGCTCCAGTTCCAGCGTATACTGGGTGCTCAACTCTGCTCCCCTGCCAAGGTCGGGTTTTGCTACATATGTGACACTGTGGTGAATAAATGTTCCCATAGAGACAGGAGACAGGAAGAAGTTGCTAATCGTTCAGAGTGACCCCAGTCCCGCCAGGGCGGCTGCCCTTCTAAGAAT